>JBLIOI010000001.1:0-156271 GCA_047639675.1 Planctomycetota bacterium
TGTTACGACCGACGCGAAGAACGGGGTTCTGCGCGAGATCGTCGAACGCGAGGGCTACCATTCTTTCATTGTCCCCGACGGAGTCGGCGGACGATTCAGTGTTCTCTCGCCAGTCGGACTGCTCTCTTCGGCTCTCGTTGGAATCAACATTGCAGATTTATGCGCGGGCGCCAAGGCGATGGATGAGCGCTGTGCAAGCACGGAGCTCTTCGAGAACCCCGCGCTCACTTACGCCGCATTGCAGTGGTTGATGCAAGATAAGGGTTCAAAGAACATCGCAGTCACCTTCGCCTACAGCAATCGATTGAAGAATCTGGGCGATTGGTATGCACAGTTGCTCGCGGAGTCGATTGGAAAGCGCAAGAACCGCGACGGAGAAGATGTCTATGTGGGACCCACGCCAGTGCGGGCGGTGGGGGTCACAGACCAGCATTCGCAGGTGCAGCTCTATGTCGAGGGTCCGTACGATAAGTGGTTCACGCTACTCACAGTGGAGCAAGCGGATCATACGGTGACGATTCCCGCCAGCTTCGATGATCTAGAAGGCGTTTCCTATCTTGGTGGCCGGAAGATGATGGAACTCTTCAAAGCGGAACGCGACGGTACGCGCATCGCCCTGACGGAGGCTTCTCGACCGAACTGCAGCATCGTGTTCCCCAAAGTCAGTGCGAATAGCGTTGGGCAGTACATTTTCCTGATGGAGTTTGCCGTGGCAATCATGGGCGAGTTCTACAGCGTAGACGCCTTTGACCAACCGGGTGTTGAGGCGGGCAAAGTTGCCGCTTACGCTCTTATGGGACGCGTGGGCTACGAGGAACGCCGCGCGCAAATTGAAGCTGCCCGGGCGGGTACAGCTCGCGTCATTTAGAACCCCATGTACGAATTCAAACGCATCGTCGTCGGTCTCAAGCTCATAGCTGATGGCTCGGCCGTTTCCCTCGGGAGCCAAAAAGCAGCTCAGCAGGCTATCTGGGTGGCCATGGCAAATGGCGGGACGATTCAGTTCTTACACTCGACCTTCGAGGATCAATATCACTCTGAAGCCTTGGGTACGACCTTGGGCATGCAGCACGAGGGACTCTCCGATGCTGGACGCAACGCACTGGACGGAATCGTCACGGAGGCTTGCAACTCAGGCCTTGATGCGGAACTTTTTATCTGCAAGGGGCGTACTTGGCTTGAGATTATCCGACTGACCTTGTCGGAGCGCGTTGACTTGGTCGTGGTTGGGAAGCGCAGCGAAGATACAGATGGTGGCCGCCGCCTTGGTAATGTGGCGAAGAAGCTTCTGCGCAAGTGCCCAACGCCGGTATGGGTTGTGCGCCCCGAGCACGACCTGGTGCACCGCTTGGTGCTCGCCGCAACGGACTTGACTCCCGTCGGAGATCAAGCTGTGCGTTGCGCGGCCTTCGTTGCCGAGCGTCATGAATGCGACTTTCAAATCTTGCACGCTTGGCAAATGACCATGGTGAGCCAGCTGGAGGCCGGTCAGTTGTCCGACGAGGAACGTGGATCCGCGAATGACGCCGTGAAGCGCAAGTGCGTCGCGCACATCGCCACTAGCCTCGGTGAATACCGTGGCAAGGCTGAGCCGGTCATTCACACGTCCAAGGGCGCGCCTGCGCGCACGATTCGTGAAGCGGTCACGCACCTCGATCCAGACTTGCTGGTGATGGGTACGGTTTCGCGCGTTGGTGTTCCAGGCATGCTTCTGGGATCGACAGCGGAGCGCATGCTCGATCGCGTTGACTGTTCGATTCTGACCGTAAAGCCTGAGGGCTTTGTGTCACCGATTACGCTTTAGCTTCGAGGCGATCGTGGAACAAGAAGCTGAGAAGGAACCGGAGATCCCTGGGGAGGAGTACATCGGTGGTGACATCGGTGGTGACATCGGTGGTGACCCGAGCAAGAAAGGCATCGGCGGGCGGGTTAAGCGCGGGCTGGTTGGAATCGCCAAGGCAACCTACGACGCGCGGGCCTCAGATCTCGAAGATCGGGCCGTGCGAGCCATGCGGCGCGCCATCATCGAAGAGGGCGGCAGACTCAGTGAGCTGGCCAAAGAGAGCTACGACGACCGTGCTGACGATTTAGAGCAACGCGCCGTGCGTGCCATTCGCCAAGTCTTTGACGAAGAAGCCGACAGAATCGTAAATCTGGCCAAAGAGACTTACGATTCCCGCGCCGATGATCTCGAGGAGCGCGCTGCACGAGCCTTGCGTACCGCGCTGATTCATGAGTCGCGTCGAATTCAAGCCTTGATCGAACACTCGGTGATCGTCAAGCGCAAAGAAGTGCGCCTCTCACTCGTTGTGTTGATCGTTGCGAACCTGATCTACCTCGCCGTCTACTGGATCACCGGCGTATGATTGCCTTGGCGGAACGCGGGCTGCTTAGCCCCTTCTACATCATGCGGATCTTCACCTTCTGTCTCTTTGGATTCTGGACGGTACGTAGCGTATTCCGCTTGTTTACGGTAATTCGATATTGGGTAGAGTTGGGGGAGGAGTACGGCATTCCGGCCAAGTTTGCTCGCACTCAAGTCCTGCGTTTTGCCCTGCGCGCCACGATTTTTGATCCGGTTTACCTTTGCCTGCTCGTGATCGCCTTGACGATTTGGTTCCCCCTGCTTGAGAATGCCTTCTTGCGCATGATCTAAGACGATGGAGAGATCAACAAAGGTTCGCGAGGAGCGCATACCGGTCGCCGTACTCGGAGCGACGGGGGCAGTGGGGCAACGCTTCGTTTCGCTATTGGAGGACCACCCTTGGTTTGAGTTGCGCGAAGTGTTGGCTTCGCCGCGTTCTGCCGGGAAGTCTTACGGGGATGCGATGGATTGGCTGGTGCCAGCGAAATTGCCCGCTGATGCTGCACAACTCAAAGTGCGCGCGCTGGGCTCGACTGTTGAGTCTCGCCTGTGTTTCTCTGCACTTGATGCAAGCGTCGCCAAGGAAGCGGAAGAGGATCTAGCACGACTCGGAAAGATCGTTTGCTCCAACGCTGGTTCCTGGCGCATGGATCCGACAGTTCCGCTGATCGTTCCCGAGATCAATCCAGAGCATCTTGAACTGCTGAATAAGCAAACTGCCTGGAGCGGGTCGATCCTTTGCAACCCAAATTGTTCGACGATCGGCCTGACCTTGGCGCTCAAACCCATCCTTGACCGTTTCGGCATCAAGCGCGTTTCTGTGGTCACGATGCAAGCCATATCTGGCGCAGGCACGCCAAGCATCAAGACTTTGGACATGCTCGCCAATGTAATTCCACACATAGCTGGTGAGGAGGAGAAACTGGAACGGGAAGCGTTCAAGATCTTGGGCAGCGCGTTCGATCTTTCGGCGCAGTGCAATCGTGTACCTGTGATTGATGGACACACTCTGTGCGTCAATGTGGAACTGGAGGAGGCTGCGACCCGTGAGGAGTTACTGGCGACCTGGCGTGGCTTTAAAGCGCTCCCCCAAGAGCTCAAGTTGCCGACGGCGCCAGCGCCCCTGATTCACTTGGCTGAAGATGAGTTTGGCCCCCAACCGATGCTGCATCGAGAAGCGGGAAATGGGATGGCCATTCACATTGGGCGCGTTCGAGAGCGGAGCAGGAAAGAGTGGTTGTTTACAACTCTGAGTCACAACACCGTGCGAGGTGCAGCGGGCGGGGCCATTCTGTTGGCAGAGTTGGCGTTGGAGACTGGGCGAATCTAAAGGGGGGGGGAGGCCACGCTTGCTCCGCAAACCTACGCTTAGAGGTGCGGGGGCTTTTAGCCTAGGTTTGCGGAGCATGCGTGGCCTCCCACCTCAGAACTGCCCGCGACTTTCAATCACCCGCCCCGCAAGAAACCTCTACTTACAAGCCCATGCTGGCATCTTAGCCAGGTGCTCCTTCGCAGCGATCTCTGCCTCCGCTCGCTCCATCTTTTGCATGCCCATGAAGTAGCCCGTGATTGTACCCTCGAGAATATGCTCGTAGGGATGCAGGCTGCCGATGTCGTCGGAGCAGTGTCCGCAATACATCTGTCCCTCTTTGGCTTCGGAGAGCGGCATGCCACAGGACTGGCAGGAGGTCATCTGTAGTGGTGCATAGAAGGCCAGTTGATAGCCGTCCATGTCCTTGATCATGAAGTTGCGCAGTCCGTAGAACTCGTTCTTCGGCTCGCAGGCGGGCTTGCCGCCGTTGGAGATTACTTCTTCGTGAAAGGCATCGATGTCGTCGACTTGGATGTAGACGAGCACTCCGCCACCAGCGGCAAGGTTGAAGCTGTCGTTATTCTCCTCGTGGAATTCCTTGGCGGGGCCTTCGTGGATGCTTGTGGCTTGACCGAGCATGATGGTCTGCCCGCTCATAGTAATACTTGCCCACTGGGGCTCGCCTGTGGGGGGCCAGACGGTTTGCAAGTCGAACCCGAGCACCTCGGTGTAGAAGGCAATGGCCGTCGTCATCTCCTTCGTACTGAAGTGGATTGACATCGGATGGCTTTCGTTTGTGGATCCCATTGGTTTATCTCCTCTTTGGTGTACACAACCTCTAGAAGCCGCAGCGGTTTTCGAGAGTGTTGAGTCCGCCGATCCCTAGCAGCTTTCGGGTATCGAGAAGTTTCTTGACGGCTTCGTCCGAGAGGGGTTCTAGTCCGCCCTTCGCTGTGTGGGCTAGCCACAAGATGTGCGCCGTATGCTCCAACATGTCTAATTTCTTAAACGCGTCGAGTAGATTGGTCCCCAAAGTGACCGAGCCGTGGTTGCGCATGACCAAAGTATCGGAGCAGCGCACCACGTCGCGAATGGAGTCTCCGAGTTCGGATGTTCCTGGCGTAGCGAAGGGGGTGGTGGGGATTCCGCCAATGGTTACGACCATTTCGGGGATGATCGGCATCTGCATGTCGATCTCGGCTACGGAGAGGGCCACCGCATGGGGCGGATGGCAGTGCAGGACGGCACGAATGTCTGGGCGCTCGTTGTAGCAAACCAGGTGAATACCGGTCTCTGTCGAGCATTTACCAGTTCCAGCAATCTGCTTGCCGGTGAGATCGATGCGCGTTAGTTGCTCCATCTGCAAGAAGCCTTTCATGCCTCCAGCGGGTGTGATGACTACCGAATCATCCGACAGGCGCACTGAGATATTACCGTCGGAAGCGGAGATCAAATTGCGCTGATAGCAGAGCTTGCCGATTTCGACGACGCTGCTACGTGCTCGTACTTCTTCGTCTGACCAGCCGAAGCGGGATGCGATTGTTTCCAGGTCCAAGGTCAGCTCCGTTTTGATGGCAGGGGCACGGGGCCCGGTGTATTGCGGTGATCGTAAACCAAATTGTCGTTCTTCTCGATGTAGTCAACGATGCCGACAATGATTGTGCGCGCCGCAGCCTGCGGGTCGCGCAGAATCTGGCGACCGCCGTTGCCTTCGTCGAGCACGATCACGCGATCACCGATGCCGGCGCCTGCTTGGTCGATTCCGATGCGTGTCTTGCCTGTCAAGTCGCCGTTGGGCAGGACTTGGCGTAGGAGCAAGAGCTTATGACCGTCGAGTTCAGAGATCTGTTCCGGTGAAACCACCGTTCCAATCACGTCAGCTAGGAACATCAGTGCGTCTCCTTCCCGGCGGGGGCGAGGTATTGCGTTCTATCGATGTTCTCGCCAAAAACGGTAGCTTCCTCAATAAAGCCGATGATCGAGGCGTCTACGGGTACGAATGTTTCTGTGAGCGCCATGGCGGCTTCGCGACCGTCTATGTAGTGCACGAAGTCACCAGGGCCGCTGGAGATTGCGGCACAGGCGATGAGCGCTCCACCCATGTCTTCGCCGAGCTCGTCGAGTGGCTGTATCCATTGGAGGTTGACGCCTTCCAGTCCAGGGTAGGAGTGCGATGCGACTACGCGGCCGATCACTCGGGCGAGGTACATACTAGTTGGCCCACTTCTCGTAGACGTTGTCGCCGCCGAGATCCCATGAGTCAACGATCGCCATGATTACCGCGTCGCAAGGGCGGCCATCTGTGATGTCTGTTTGACGTGCACTGGATCCTGTGGCGTAAAGCACCATGTCATGTGTACCCGCGCCGACAGAATCGACGGCGACTACGTACTGTTCCTTGGGTTTGTTGTTCTGGTCGTGAACCTGAACCAAGAGGAGCTTGCGGTCCGCGAGCTTCTCGTCTTTTTGCGTGGCGACCACGCTACCGACGACCTGTCCGATGAGCATCGTTCGTTGTAGTTGGGGTAAGGCGAGTTCGCGGAGAACTCAGGGGGTCTCTTGGAGATACGTAACCACTTGCTTGGGGTCGAGCGACTCGTCAAGAAAGCGCTGGCGCAGCGTTCTGTGGACGTAGACGATCATCGAATTCCAAGAGGGCTTCGGGCGTTGTTGACCGACCCAGAGTAACAAAACACCGGACGTGGTGCGGATTGGGCCGACGAGACGTGTCAGCGAATTTTCCGGATCTGTGGGCTTGTAGGCCTTGGAGTCGTAGGCAGCGAATATCGATGAGCGGGCGGGGCTCGGGCCGGAGGCGCCCGTGCGCGTTACCCATCCGAGGTGTCCCTTTCGCTTGCGTGAGGCCAGATCCTCGGAAAACTGCTCGACGGCGGATTCGAAGGAGACCCTAGAGGTTATCTCGAGGGCCAGCTGGTTCAGCTTCTCTTCCGCCTGGTCGTGGTTCAAGCGGATCAGGTCGTTGGGAGTCTTGAGCGCGCGTAGGAATAGCACACTGGCTTCCAGCGCTTCGCCGTACTCCCCGTCGAAATAGGCTCTTTCGTTCTCATAGACTTCGCGCAGGTCTTCTTCATTGTAGGAACGTTCAACCCACAAGCGACTGAGCGCTGCCTGAACCACGTTGGGATCTTCGTGCCAAGTGTCGAACTGGATGCCTTGGGACTTCAGCAATTGTTCGTAGGTTAGGCCCTTGTACTTTGGATTCGAGAGCACCTCGGCACTGCGGTTTCCGATTTCGCCTTCGATGGCTTTCTCAATGACCTTGGGATCCACATCCGGCATGCGCGCTCTCATTCGTTTGACACGAATGAGCTCGTACAAGCATTCGCGGACATCAATCGGATCGACGCGCCCTCGCAGGAAAGTGATGAATTCGTCGCGTAACAGTTCAACGTCGCCGTTTCGCAAGACGATGCCATCTGTCCAGGGCGCGGGAAACTCCTCTAATCCGCGCTCGGAAATTTGGTCTGTCAACCACATCTCTTGTTGTTCTCCGCTGACTGGTTGACCTTCGGGAATACCGAGTCCGAGACGCGCGAGTTTGGTTTGAATGAGGCCAAGCCGCAGGCTCTTCAGGAACTCCTCGCGGGAAACTCCGGAGCGCTCCAGGTAATCCTGCATGCTCTGAGCTTCACCACTGGCGATGACATCTTTCTCGATGTCGGTGATCATTTTTTCAATCTCGGCGGCGGAGGGCTCAAGGCCCTGTGCGCGACCGATTGAATCGACGACGCGCAGCTTCAGCAGGTACAAGCGGGTTTCGCGACCGAGTTTGGCGTCGCCGTACCGCGCAAGGATCAAGTTGTCGAGTTCGGGGAACTGGACATAAGCGCCCTTGTAGCGGGCCGCCAATTCAATTGGGGCCTGCTCTTGTTGCGAGGAATTGGCAGGGTTGGCCGCTGATTCGGAAGTGGGAGCGAGGAGGACGGAAGAGATGAGTATTGAGAGGAATTTCAATGCAGTTGGGGGCTGGTACTGCCCGGCAGGATAGTCCCACCCAGCGGGCGGGGCAATCCGAGCATGGAGAGCTATTACGGAAGACGCTCTCGACTACGCTCCAGCCTCAGGCTTCGTCCCCTGAAAGAGCGACTATCTGGAGAAGTTCCCGAGGCCCAAAGGGTTTGGGGAGGAACTTGTAGTCCGGTTTTTGCGGGCTGCGCTCGCCGAGGGATGGATAGACCTTGGATGATGTCACCACGATACGAAGACCGGGCACGAGACCGTGGAGTGCTTCCGCGATGTTCAATCCAGAGGCCTGTTCCTGGCCAAGGTCTGTTATCAGCACCTGCGGGAGGATTTCGCCCTCGCTCACGAGGTTGAGGGCCGTGATCCCATCCGCGGCGAGGGTCACCAAATATCCCGCGCGTTCGAGGGTTTGAACGACAATTTGTGCCACGAGGCCGTCGGGCTCAAGGACTAGAATCGACGTCTTCGCTTTATGGCTGCTGCTCATCTTGATCGGGGCGCCAACGTTGGCAGAACCTAGAATGGAGCCTAGCCCGGCCTGGCTGATTCGCGCGCTGGGGTGAATGCCCGAGATTAGGAGGAGGGGCTCTTTTTGGGGCGTAGGGGGCCGTAGGTGCTGGCCCCATAAAGGGTTAGAGGCTATTCTCGGCCTTGGCCGTGAATCCGCGAAGGATGAGCGCGCCTCGGCTCACTGTAGTTGGTGGAATTCCAAGATGGTCCAAGCTTCAGAATCACACATAGACGACGCGCTGCTGCGCGATGCGATCCTTTCCGGCGACAGGCAAGCCGCGGAGGGGCTCTTTCGTCGCCAGCTGGAGCCGCTCTACGAGTTCGTTCACTACCGGGTCGGCCGCGATAGGGCTATGGCGGAAGACGTGGTCCAGGACACCTTCCTGGCGGCCTTTGAGGGCCTCTCTCGCTTTGATGCCCGCTCGAGCCTGCACACCTGGCTGTGTGGGATTGCGCGAAATAAGATTCGAGAGCAGCGGCGCAAGCTAAAGCCCGTGCCGATAGCTGATGTCCTCGAAGCAGCGGATGGAGACATCGATTCGATCCTGGAGGGCATCGATCGAGAGCCCCTGCCCGATTGGGTCATCGAGCACGAGGAAACAGCCGAACTCGTGGGCGCGACCTTGTCCTCATTGCCACCGGACTACCGGGAAGCTTTGGTAGCCAAGTACGTGGATGGCTTGTCCGTAGCGGAAATCGGTTCACGTGGAGGCAAGAGCGAGAAAGCGGCGGAGTCGACTCTGACACGCGCACGCTTGGCCTTCTCGAGAGTTTTTCAGCTGTTGGCGGTAAAGCGCGGGGAAGTCGAATGAAGTCTTCCAATCGTGTGCTTGAAGAGAACTTAAAGCAGCTGATCGCCCGCGCCTATCTCCCTATTCGACCTCGCGCGGAATTTGTCTCGGAGTTGGAGCGGCAACTCGCGCCGTGGATTGCAAGTGAATCCGCCCAGCCACTACGTACTGTTAGCAGCGGATCGCGCCGCCTAAAGATTGCAAGCGTCGTTGCCCTCGCTGCAGCGGCTCTGTTCTTGATAAGCGTATTTAAAGGGAACGGATCGACGGTCATCGAAGATACGGATGTGGTGGGGCCGAGCGTTGCTCAGGACCACACTCCTTCGCGACCTACTGAAGGCGAGGCTCAAGGTAATGATGGGGACTCGCAAGCATCTGACCCATTCGACCGTGTTCTGGTTGATGAGCAGGGCCAATCCGGGTCGGCAGCCACAGTTGCAGCTGAAGGTCGCCAAGTGATCGAGGAGATTGCAGAGCAAGACCTGGAGGAAGAGCGTGTGACCCAGGCGACTCTGCACGGCTCCGTCCGCAGCGCGAGTGACGGAAAGCCTATAGGAGCCTTCACCATTGCCATCTTGCCGAAACTTTCCTTGCCCCAAGTTGCCTTTCCGATTCAACGGGAGTTCGACGCCAAGGATGGACGCTTCGAGTGGGATGACATCGAGGAGGGTGAATACACCGTCTTCATCCGCGCTGACGATAAGGCAATCTGGAACAGTGGCGTCGTGTATCTCGGCTCGAGTGCACCGCATGCAATTGCGGTGGAACTACAGGCTGGTGTGACGATTCGCGGCTTCGTCTTGGATGGAGGAACCGGAGCAGCCGTGCCCAATGCTCTGGTCGTAAGCGAAAAAGACATGCCCATACAGATCGTTTCGCTGATGGAGGATGAGTTTCCAAAGATGGCGAGGGCCTTCACGCACAGCGACGCGGACGGTGGCTTTGTCTTGAACAATCTCAACCCGGGTGAAGTTCACTTGCGCGCTAGCAGCGACAAATTCGCATCGGCGTGGGAACTCCTGACGGTAGGGGAGTCGGGATCAGAAGGTGTGCTACTTCGCCTCGCTTCGGGCGGGAGTGTCGAAGGTCTTTGCGAGCACGCAGACGGTCGGCCGTTTGTTGGCGGCCGTATCATCGTCAGCCGTTTCAGCGGTGGGACTCCGGGAGGTTCGATGACTTATTCGAGTACGGTCACTGGGGCGGACGGAACCTATCTCGCGAACCATCTCGCGCCGGGTACGTGCGTGGTTCTCTTCTACCGTGGAAGGGAATCGGCGACGACTCTCCAGCCCCGCTACCTTCCGTTGAACATTGTCGAAGGTGAAACTGTTCGTGCCGACTTTCTGGGTGAACAGCGGGCCTCGTCGATCTCCGGTGTGATCTCTGACGGTGAGGGTAAGTTCATTCCCTTCGCAAACTTGCATGTCTGGAGTCTGAGCGACGATGAGGGCATCTGGAGCGGCGAAACTGCGGACAAAGAGGGACGCTACAAAATAACCGGGCTGATTCCCGGCACTTATCAACTCTATGCGGGGCCAGCGAACAGCACAGTGCTAGCGGCAACCTTAGAACTGGGAGCAAACGATCAAATGCATCGGGACATCGTGTTGCAGGGTGAGACGCTGGGTGTTCGGGTCTTGAGTTCTGCGACGGGCGAACCCGTTAGCTTGGTTGACCTCTTTCTATTGCAGCGCAACGAAGGCGGAAGGGATGTGGTCATAGCGCGCATCTTTGCCGAATTCGAACGCAAACTCGAGCTCAGCCATCTTCCTTTGGGCACCTACGACTTAGTCGCTACTTCCGAGGGAGATGAATACGCGCGCACCATCATCTCCGACGTGTGGATCGATTCCGAAGCCGGTGATAAAGAGGTCACTGTTTACCTGGAGCCAGCCTGTGCATTGGAGTTGGCGATCGTCGATGAGGGCGGGAGTCCAATCGAAGGCGTTTCAGTGAGCCTCGTCGGCTCCATGGGTGATTCGCGGGAGACGACCACCACTAATGCCAGTGGTGGAACGGGCAAGTACAAGCTGGGTAGACTCTACGCCGGAGATTGGCAAGTGACTCTTCGCAAGCCGGGCTTTCAAGATGCCCAACTGACCGCCTCCGTAAAGGTGGGCGAGGTGCAAATCTTGTACCCAGTGATGCGCGTCGAGTGAATCCAACAGAAAACGCTAATCCTGCGAAGGATTCAGTAGACCGAGATCACTTACTCGCATCACAACGCCCCGCCATCGTCTACTCCGAGTTAAGAGTCCAATGAACGCAGCTCCCATCCTTCTCCTCTCTGTCATTGTCGCAACGGGTGCAAGCCTCGCGGCGACCTACGCTTTGCGTCCGGACGCAAAGCTCGTTGAAGTCGCTGAGAGTATCCAACCGGATCAACTCGCTGCCCTGCGCAAGCAGGTGGAAGATCTCCAATCCGAATTGCAGGTCATGCGTGTTGAATCGACAGAGACAGAGCTTCCTACGGCGCCCAGAGGGGATCGCTTTGAAGTGGCTGCCATTGATCGCGCCGTTGAACGCTACCTTGAGGAGCACTTGGGAGAAGCCTTGGCCGGCAAGACGCTTGAAAGCGCTGACTCATCTGCGGCCGAATCGACGATTCTATCTCCGGAGGAACTATCAGAGTTGATTCTCGAAAAGGGTCTGTCCGAGGAACAGCAAATTGCGCTCTGGAAACGTGTCCGAGAGAGTGGTCAACTCGATGAGGCTATCGCTCTTCTGGAAGAGCGAGCCGAGAAATTCAGTGATGATCCCGATGCGCAAGTGGACGTGGCTTCCGCATACCTTCAAAAGATCTTTGAAGTGGGCGACGGGCCCGAAGCTGGCATCTGGGCAAACAAGGCTGACAGCGCCTACGATCGTGCCCTGGCCCTCGACGAACAACATTGGAGCGCGCGCTTCAATAAAGCGGTCTCACTTTCCTTCTGGCCACCGATCTTCGGCAAGCAGGGCGAAGCCATTTCAAACTTCGAGAAGCTGATCGGGCAACAGGAGATGGGGGGGGGCGTTGACGACAATTTCAACCAGACCTACATCCTGCTTGGCAACCTCTACGCCCAAAGTGGTGACACAGAGAAGGCGGAAGCTACCTGGAAGAAGGGGTTGGCAATGTTTCCCGACAACGAGGCCCTACTCGCAAAGTTCTCTAATCAGTGAAGCTTCTCGAGTTCCATCGATGCTGGGCCGCGGCGTAGGACCCAAAGGCTGAGTCCAACTGCCGCTATGCCTAGCCCGAGGCAAAGTCCCCACCAGATTCCGGGCAAGCCCCAACCCTTGCTGAAAGCTAGGTATTGCGCCAAGGGCAATCCGAGGAAGTAGAACGCGACGAAGTGCGCGAGCGCCAGAACGCGCGTACGTCCCATGCCGCGCAGTACACCACTGGCTACGACTTGCAGCCCATCGAACAGTTGGAAAGCGGCAGCGATGGGCAGGATCGCTGCTGCCGCGGCAAGCACTCCCGGGGCATCGTTGTACAACTGCGGCAACCACTCGCGACCAATGCTCAGAGCCAATGCTGCCACTGTCATCACGCTGACTCCTAGGATCATCGCGGCTTTGGTTGCCACTTGGGCCGTATGGAACTTGCGTGCGCCGATCAGATTGCCAACGCGAGTCGATGCACCAATCGAAATCCCAAGTGGAACCATGAAGGTGATCGAGGCCAAATTCATTGCGATAGCGTGGCCCGCTAGTTCCATCGTTCCAAGTTTCGCAGCCATCAGGGTTGCGATCTGAAAGGCCCAGACCTCGAACCCGAACTGCATACCAATCGGGATCCCGAGCTTCAGGATCTTGCGGATCTCGCCCAAGGCTTCCCTCGACCAGGCACACCAGGCGTCTTTTTGCAGGTCAAACCTGCGGATGAAAAAGAAGAGGAAGACGAAGCATAGGATCTGCGTGAAGGCGGTCGCGTAACCCGCTCCTAGTACGCCTCGTTCTTCGAAGCCCAGATGGCCGAAGATTAGCGCCCAGTTTGCCAGCGCATTGAAGCCATTGGCGATGATCACCGTCCACATGGCGGGACGCATGATTCCGCGACCTTGCAACCAGCTACGCTGTACAGAGAACAGCAAGTAGAAGGGCAGACCG
Source organism: Planctomycetota bacterium (assembly GCA_047639675.1). Taxonomy (GTDB): domain Bacteria; phylum Planctomycetota; class UBA1135; order UBA1135; genus JABACD01. The sequence goes on from JBLIOI010000001.1 coordinate 13,058, forward strand.
GGGAGTTGTGCGATGGCGTAATCACCTGCCAACAAGCAGAGCCCTTGGTCCATGCCCATCCAGCGCAAGACGCTCTCGGTGAACATCCAGGCAAAGCCGAGCGGTACTGAAAGCAGAAGAGCAAGCAGGATACCTGCCTGCGTGCTGACGCCGATGCCGTGGGTCTCGCCCTTGCCGTGCGCTTGGCTAATGATCGGATCGAGTCCAAGCAAGATCCCTTGCGCAACGATGAGTGTGCCGAAGACCCAAACGCGAGCTATCGAAGACGCTGCGAGGGCATCGGTGTTGTAGTGACCGAGCATCATCGTATCGACAACGCCCAACATCATCGCGGCCAACTGAGTGGCAACGACTGGCAAAGCCAAGCGGCGGATGGTGATGAGTTCGCTACTAAGGGTCATGTGGTCTCTCTGCGCACAAGCGCGGCGGGAGAGACTCGTTGGAACGGGGTGGTTGTGCAAGTGTGCGCGCCATAAACGCGTCACACATGACGACATCACGCATCAAGTTGGCAAGTTATGCCTCGCACCATGGTTCCAACGGCACAGATTTGGCAACAATTCTTCCCAACTGTAGGACTGTTGCAAAAGTAAGTTGTCAGCTAAGAAGCGGTCCAACTTTGGATGACGAGTGCCCACTGAAATGCAGCAAGAGCAACGAGTATTTCTAGGGAACGGCAGACGAGTTGAGCTGTGAGCCGGGACATGACCCACCTCCTTGTTCAGAGGATCGACAGGGAGAAGTTGAAGCGTTTCGATCCAGTTACAAGGACTCCGTTTCGATCAAGGTCGAATGGGTCCAACTTCTTGTAGTCTCCTGCTTGTGTGTTCCCGAACGTGGTATCAATCGCCCTCATAGGTGCGTGAGGGCATTTTCGTTGATGTTGTCACGAGCATGGGTAAGCCAGTTCGATTTTCGATGTGCGACTCTTTCGCATGTGTTCCATGTGGTTGGGCGAAGATGTGCACGGTTGCAATTCGTGCACTACACATCGGACAAGTGAATAGGTTCTTGAGTTAGAGCAGCTGTTCTTGTCAAGCGTTCTGCACGGTGCAATGACGATGCGCAAGTTGCCCGCGAGAGTTTGATGCACGCGCCGTTTCATGCAGCAAAACACAGGTAGATTCCGCTCGTCTACGAACGGAAATTCTCCAAGGCGAAAAAAACTGATGCGGATTCTCTTTCTACCATCCGACAGATAGCTATAACGAGTGCCTCCCCTGAGCTTGCGTCACGACATCAAGAATCAAGTGCACGGTGAACTGTTTTCACCGCATGGGGAGCATCAAGATCACAGCCTTGTCAGGGACTTCCCAGGCAAGGCTGTGCTTTTTTGTGCTGTGACTCGCTGCATTACGAGCTGCGTTCTACATCTCGCGCGTCAATCTTCGCGGTCGAAGGTCAGTTCACCTGCTTGAATACGGGCACGGATCAACGAATCAAGGTCGTGATCTGGGTCCAGCAAGACTTCGGCAAGCGCCGGCTCTACGGTGCGACTGATGACATTACGCAGTTCGCGAGCACCGAATTCTGGCGAGAAGCCCTTGTCGACAACCCAGCGTGCAACCGCTGGGGTGAAAGCGACACAGGTTCCCCGGCTCTTGGCACGGATAGCGAGATCCATGAGTTGATCTTGAGCAATACGGCGCGCGGCATTGGTGTCGAGTTCGGTGAACAACAGGATCTCGTCCAAGCGGCCGAGGAATTCCGGGCTGAAAAAGCGCCCTAGGGCATCATCGGTGATCTGCGACAAGGTTTCGCCGCCTAGGACGGGCGCACGATGGAAACCTACAGTGCTCGTCGCATCACGAATGTCGTCGGTGCCCGCATTCGATGTCATCAGCACAAAGGTCTTGCTGAGATCGATGCGATTGCCGCGGCCATCGGTCAACGATCCCTCTTCAAGGATTTGGAGCAGCAGGTTGTGCATGCGCGGGTGAGCCTTCTCAACTTCGTCGAAAAGTAGCACTGCTCCGGGTGATTCGACAAGCGCACGCGTTAGCTGGCCACCTTCTTCATGACCGACGTAGCCTGGCGGGGAGCCGATCAACTTGCTGTACTCATGTGCGAGGGCGTACTCGCTGCAATCGATGCGGATCAAGTTCCCGCGCGCCTTAGAGTCGCCCGTCGACATTGCCCGCGCGAACTGGCGACAGAGTTCTGTTTTGCCCGTCCCCGTTCGCCCTACAAGCAGAAAGCTGCCGAGCGGTTGGTTCGGAGCGGACAGCCCGGCGGCAGCTTTGCGTACCGAGCGGCAAACGGTTTCGATCGCTTTAGCCTGCCCGTGAACACGTTGGCTGAGCTGGCGTCCCAGGTTATTTGAGATGGCCGCTAGTTGCTGCAGCAGGTCGACGCGCTTAGAGGTCTTGCGCGCCTTCATACGTGGCTCCGGCGTACTCGGCTTCAGGTTGACCTTGTTGATATTCAGGCTAGGATTGACCTCGATGCAAATCTCGTAAAGTAAATCCTCGGCGGCCTGTGGGGCCTCTGGGAAGAGCGACTCCAGTTGTTGCGCTAGATCGATCGCAAAGAGGGGCATACAGCTTTGAATCACGAGGCGGCTGTAGCCTTCACGATCCATGCCTTGGGGGGCATCGACGACCATGGCCTCCGAATCGAAGCAGCGAACTTCGACGAAAGAGTCCGCCAAGGGGAAATAGCGGTGAACGCTTGAGCTCTGCGGTTGAGACACGTGGATTTCTGCGCGGGGTATGTGTAGAGGGCGCATCTCGGCCTGGTATATAGAGGAACCATAGCGATAGGCCGAGAAGCGCTCGCGTTGCCAAACTTTCGGACCCGTGAGTTGGCAGACTTGACTCGCAGATCTGTTCCTTGGCAAAAAGACAAAGAATCTGTGAGATAGGGCTTGCTCGAGGCCCCCAATAGCCGAAGCCGCAAACTATGAGTGCAAAAGAAGACCTGCAGTTCCTCGCCCTACTCGTCCATAGGGGTCATTTGACCCGGGAAGAAGCGGAACAGTTGGTACCGCCGCTGCGGACCGGAGGGGCGCTAAACGACTTGCTGATCGACGTCACCGGGCGCGACGAGGCTTGGGTGGAAAAGATGCGTAGAACCCAGGCCGGGGAGATTCCTGAGATTCCTGGCTACGAAGTTCTCGGCCGGGTGGGCCACGGCGGTACAGCGGATGTGTTTCGTGTACGCGAGAAAAAAGGCGGGCGAACGATCGCGCTCAAGGTTCTAAATCCTCAGTGCACCCGATCTGATGCAAGCCGTAAGGCTTTCATTGCCGAGGCGAAGCTTCTCCAGAGCCTTAAGCACACCGGGCTGGTGTCTGGCCTGGGCGTGGCGCGCAGCGGTTCGACCTACTTCACACGCATGGAGTTCATCGACGGTAATACGCTGCTGGAGATCCTCGATCGGGGGCAAGCTCTCGATGAAGGTCCCGCATTGCGCATCATTCTCGAAGTTTCGGACGTCCTGAGCTACTTGCACTCCGAAGGCGTTATCCATCGCGATGTAAAGCCTGGCAACATCATGTTGACCAATGGTGGCAAGGTAAAATTGATCGACCTGGGCTTCGCGGCGGAAGCCAACTGCCAAAGTAATCCTGAAGACAGTGCGGTGGGAACTGTGGCCTACCTTTCGCCAGAACAGGCGCGTGGTGGGGCTACTGCCGACCTGCGCAGTGACATTTACAGTATTGGCGTGACGCTCTTTCAACTAGTGGTGGGCCGGTTGCCCTTTGACAGTTCGGATGACCGCGAGGTCTTGCGAATGCAGATCAAGAACTCGCTTTCCTCCCCGGAACTCAAGGGTCGCAAGCTCTCCCCGCACCTGCACTACTTCATCGAGAAGATGATGGCAAAGGACAAAGGCGTGCGTTATCAGTCATGGGAGGAGCTGGTTGAAGACATTCAGAGCCAATTGAAGGGTCGTGAAACCCTGGACTACCGCCAAGCTACGACAGGCCGTAGCTCGCGGCGTAAAAACCCCAAGACCAGGCGTTGACTACCGCCGTCTTCCGCTAACAAACAAGACGCCGTAGGCTTGGTGGCTATGACTGCCATACAACCCGGACTCTTGGGCGTGGTTCCCTTTCGATTTCAATGCCAGCGCAGCGGCCGATGTTGCACGGGCGGCACGGGGTATGTCTGGGTCGAGCCGGACGAACTCGACGGGCTGGCGGAAGCTCGTGGCGTGTCGCGCACCGAGTTCGAGCGAACTTTCTTGCGCGAAGTTCCCGATCCGAAGGACGGTCGTTTGCGCCTCTCCTTGCGCGAGGGATCGGGACATTCCGGTGGCAGTGGTGACGCGTGCGCGTTGCTCGAAGGTCGCAGTCACTGCACGGTCTATCAAGCCCGCCCTCGTCATTGCCAGCAGTACCCGTATTGGCCATCTATCCTTGAAGACCCCGTAGCCTTCGAGGCTGCGCGTTCGACTTGCCCGGGAATCGTCCCGTTGCCGGATCCTGAGCGACAGGAGCTAGCCTTTGAACAGCTCAAGAGCTTGTACGCGGAACTCGATGCGGAGATCAGTTCGCACTCACCTCGTTGCGAGATGAGCGGCTTGTGTTGTCGCTTCGAGGAAGCTGGGCATCAGCTCTACGCGACTTCTTTAGAGACGGACTTTGCCGCACACGCTCATCCGCAAGCACCTGCGCCTGAAGCTGAAGGGCGTTGCCCTTATCACGTACGCGGCATGTGTACCGCGCGCGAGGGGCGACCGCTGGGTTGTCGCACGTACTTTTGTGATGAGCGAACAGAGGACGCCTTGCAAGAGGTTCACGAGAGCTACCTCGGACGAATTCGCGAGATTGAAGCAACTACGGGATACGCCAGTTCTTATGGGCCCTTTCCGGCTCAATTGGCCATGCGCGGAGTGGGAGAAACGGACTCATGAGGCGCGCAGTGGTTTTCGTTCTGCTCATTGCATTGGCCCTGGTGGGTGGGCTAATTCTTGTGAAGTCCAGCGCAAGGCAAGAATTGAAGCAATCCGAGGAAGAGCGCGCGCCAAAGAGTCTGGATGCGCTCCTTCCACAAACTACAGAGCTCGATTCCATTGAGGTGGCGCCAGCTGATCCCAGTTTAGAGCTTGGTGTTAGCGATGCGTCGAGTGAGTGGGCGGATCAGAACCGCAATGGTATTTTGCTGCTCAACACGGGGCTGATGGAGGAGGCGGTGGCTGCTTTCGAGAAGTGCCACGCAGGTAATCCACAGGAACCGGTGTTTGGGGGAAACCTCGCTGAAGCCTTGGCAAGGTTGGCGCGATCGATTTACGAAAGTGGCGAAGAGCCGATTGAGATTCCAATCGGCTATATGGAGCGCGCAGTTAAGCTAGCGCCAGAGAGAGCCGACCTGGTTCGTCTGCTAGAGCGCTGGAAGAAGACGGCGAAGACCGAAGAAGACTTCTGGACCGACGAAACGCTGCACTTCTTGCTCTCCTACGACGGCAATCGAAGTGATGTGCTCAAGCACGGTTACCTCGAGATCGAAACGATGCTTGAAACGGCGTATGACGAGCTTGGGTTGGCCCTTAACCATTACCCGGTTGGAGCGGGCGACCCCAAGGTCCGTGTTGTGTTCTACAAACGCGCGGAGTTTGCTGAGATCACTGGCATCGGGCACTGGGCAGGCGGAGCCTTTGATGGCGTGATTCGTATTCCGCTCGGCGAGTTTGCGAAGCAGCGCTCAGAACTCAAGCGGATCTTGCGCCATGAACTCGTGCACTTCTTCGTGCGATCGCTAGGAGGCAAGCAGGTGCCCGCTTGGCTCAACGAAGGATTGGCACAGTGGTTCGAGGAGACATCGCTCACGATCCGCAGCGCGAGGGTCGAGGGCACGAACCAAAGCTTGAAGGGCTTGGAGTTCTTTCCATTGGCCAAGCTGCGGGGGACGCTCGCGACCATGAAGGACGAGAACGACATTTCGCGAGCCTATGCTCAGTCGCTAGCGTTCGTCGATTACCTCGCCCGGATCTACGGCGACTTGGTCCTGTACGAGATGGTGAAAGGTTGCAAAACGGATACGCCGTGCGCGGAGACCTTTCACGCCCGCATGGGCGTCCTCTTTGAGCCGACTCTCGGAGACTTACACGAGAGCCTGAAGTAGCGCGCCATTAGCCGTCCCTGGTGAGGTGGCTAGACCTGCGAGTAGCGCTTGTAAGAGATCAAGACGAGCACCACTTCTACGGACCAAAGTCCGAGTAGGGCGGCGAATCCGAATAGGTAGTCCATGCGATCGATCTCGTTGCTGACGGGGTGAGCGTAGATTGGCTTCCACCTATTGATTCGGAATGCTTAGGCCGAGGAACAGGGGTAAGTCCCGAGATTCCCAATTCAGGTCGGGGAAATGATTTGTGACTAACTCGCCCAAGATTGAGCGTTCGTGGCCCGTGGCAGGGCCCACATCACTCCCATAGCATCCTCCGCTCCTCCCCAAGTTCTTTAACACTCCCTGAATCCAGCGATTTGACAGCCATTGAGAGCCTCGTTCAGCAGCAGTGATCAGCGCGTGTGAGCAAGAGCCGTTATTCCACCGGCTGCTAGGGGCGAAGCACAGGCCCTTCGGGCGGATTCCTGCGTCTTGGGGGGTGACCCATTACCATGGCGATCGTCTTCTCTGGTGTCCACGCCCCTTGCGAGGTCTCTTTCCTGCCCTACCCCGCACAAAATTCGAGTGGTCACAACACAGAAACAGAACAGCACGCAAACCATCGAGATGATCGGGGCTGTGTTGGGCGCAAGTTCGGAATCCATGGACCGCATCCAATCCTCCCTCGGTCGCCTCGGGCTGGTGGTCTTCGCACGCGCGTCGGCTACGACTCTCGTCCATGAAACCGGCTTGTCATTTGCCGAGTGCGAGCGCCTCTGCACGATTTTTGAGCTTGGGCGGACGGTGGAGGAAACTCTCTTTGAGGTGGGTGAGAATGTGGGGTCTCCGGCCAATGTCTATCGAATGATGGCGCCCAAGCTACGCGGTCTGAAAAAAGAGACCTTCTATGTGCTGCACTTGGATGGCCGCCATCGCTTGACCCAGGCCGAGCGCGTTTCAGAGGGGACCTTGACGACCTCCCTTGTCCATCCGCGCGAAGTCTTCTCGGGCGCCATTCGAGAGAGTGCTGCCGCCATTATCGCAGTTCACAATCACCCCTCGGGCAATCCCGAGCCGTCGCCGGAGGATTTTGAGGTCACCCGCCGCCTGGCACGTTGCGGGCGGGTGATCGGAATTCCTCTGCTTGACCATGTGGTGATCGGCCATGGTGCTCATGTGTCGATCCGCGCGCGGATCGAATTCTAGTCACCCGCTTCTGGGCAGTCTCTGAAAGATTTTGCGGGTAGAGTGCTCAGTCTCGGCGCCAGGACCTCTTTAGAGGATGGGGGATTGACCGGGTCGGGTCGTGGGGGTAGCCATCTACCAACGCGGGACGCCCGGTCATCTCCACTAGGCAAGAGTCGCGTACCGGAGCCGGAGCTCGGACGGTGCCGAAATTGCGAAAAGGGTCCTTATCGAGCAATCGTTGAAATTCGTCAAAAGCAAACTGTGCCCGTGCCTGGGAATGCGACCAGGCTCAAAAGAGCCGGAATTGCTGTCCTTTACAAAGACCGCCTCCGCTTTCTTACATAGGCGCGGGACCGACTCGCGCTTTTCTTTGAGGTTTCTGCACCCGCGGCAGGGTCAGCCTCGGAATCGTTCAGCGGAGAGGAACAGCTTGATAGCACCATCCGGTGTCCCTGAGCCGGCGGCGGAATCCGCTCTCCTATCCGTGAATTTATGTACCAAGTCGTAAAACCATCTCAGATTACCGGCTCGAATGAGCCACGAGTCCCCACAGGTTCGTGGCAGAAGTGCACAATGCAATGTTCTAAGGAGTCGCTGATATCACTGGCGATTCAAGAAGGAGCTGCTGCCCACACCGCGGGCGGCCTTGGAGAGAATAAGACAGCTAAATGAGTATCCGACTCGATGATTGGATCAAGGTCGCTGCGGGCTCTTCCGCGGACTTTGGTACCTCGCCGCAAGCGAATCGCCCGGTCACTGCGCGCCGTGTGGGCCAGGTTTTTCGCCAATGGCAAATGTGGGCCTTACAGCATCCGCGGAAGAACCGCATGTTGACCTCAGGACTATTCGTCATCGTGCTATCCAGCTTGGCGGTCGCCGCGTGGAAGACCACGCCGGAGCCGAAGGTGAGTGGCCTCCTGTTGGCGGTTTCCGAGCTCGGTGCCGAGCCCGAGCTCGCACCCGATCCCGCACGCACTTACATCTCACCGGGCAGTGGTGTTCTGCAGGGGGAGGCGATCTCAGTGCGTGTCAATACCCACAAGCGCATTCAGCTCGACCACGATCTGGAGCGCGTCGCCATCGGCTCGCCGGATATTCTTGACGTCACGACGCTGAACTCGCGCGAATTGCTCGCGCTTGGCATGAAGCCTGGCCAGACCTCGATCATCGTTTGGTACGCAAACGGCGACATCGAACAACTCGACGTGACCGTTACGTCGGACCTCAGTTTGCTGGAACGTACCCTGTCAGCGATTCATCCGAGCCTGCGAGTTGAGAAGGCTCCGGGTCGTGAAGTGCTGGTCTTGACCGGTCGCGTACCGCGCGCAATTTTCTCGCGTCGGGCGGAAGATGTGGTGACCGCTTGGGTTCAGGGCGGTTCGCCGGAGAATGAGCTCTTAGTTGGCAAAGCCGCTGCGGATGTGGAACACGCGCAAAGCTCAGCTGGTGTGGGCGGGAACCGTCGTAGCAAAGGTTCCGTGATCAACTTGGTTCAAGTCGAAGGCTTGCCCGAGTACGGCCAAGCCATTCCGGCTGAAGAACAAATCCTTGAAGTGATCAAGACGATCGGCGGAGACAAAGTGACGGTTCGTCGCATCCAAAAGGGCGCGCACCCTAACGACAGCTCTGACATCCTTGTGCTCGAAGGCGAAGTTCATGACCAAGTCATACTCTCGCGCGTTCTGAGCCTAGCCTACAAGATCTTCGTCGGTAATGTAGAGGGCCCTGACGTTACCCTGACTGACGGCGTGACCGGCACAACTCGCGTCTTTGACGGAACTCAGTTGGCGATCGGCGATGACATCAAAGTCATAGCAGATGAGGCCGGAGCCTTGTACTCCACGGGGGCTGACAGCCAACAGAGCCAAAACCTTCTCAATGCCTTTGGTCAAGGCGGAGCGGGCGCTGGTGGTGGCCAAAGCGGTTTGACTGGCGGTTCGCTCGATAATCATGTCGATGCAAACATCGGACGGGCATCGGCTATTGAGTTGGCTGGAGGTCGAATCTTGTCCTTCATCAATGTGGCTGATTTACCCCAAGTGCGCATCGATATCCGCGTCTATGAGGTCAATCGCACGAAACTCCTGAGCTATAAGTCAGACTTGGGTGTGATCACCTCCGACTTCACTCAGGGTGGCTTGAACCCGGCCGGTGCTGCTTCGACCTTGCAAGGACCATCTGCAGCGCGGGTTGGAGCTGGGGGTGAAGACATCCAAAATGTGTTCGGCTTCCTGCAAGGAACACTGACAAATCAACTTCAGCTAAGCGGCTCCAATTGGGCGATCGACTCGCTCTTCAGCTTCCTCGAACAACAGGACGTAGCTCGCAGCATGGCCAACCCGACCTTGTCGGTACTGTCCGGCGAAACCGCTCTGTTCGAAGTCGGGGGACGCGTTCCGATTGACCAATCATTCGGAACTCAGGTCGGAATCCAGGGTGTCTTCAACTCGACAACTTTCATCGAGTTCGGAGTCAAGCTAGCCGTGCGACCGTTGGTTGGCGAGGAAGACTACATCACGATCGATTTCGCTCCTGAGATCATCACTCCCGACGCGGTGCTCACCCAAGCATTGGTCGAAGCTACCGGGTCGAACCCGACGACCTTCGCCTTCGAGAGCCGCTTGCTCAAGACGAGTTCGCGTTTGCTCGATGGGCAAACGATGCTCGTGGGCGGCTTGCAGCAAACGCAACGCGCGGATCAAGATGACAACTCACCGTGGCTCAGCGATATCCCGCTGCTCGGCCTTTTGTTTCAAGGATTCGACTACTCAGACGATGACTTAGAGGTCGTGATCATGATTCGGCCCACGATTGTGCGTGACCCCTTGCCAGACGCGGCTATGTGGATCTACCCCGACACCATGGAGTTGATTGAGGGTGTGCTACCCGAGCGGCCGCCCGTTGAACTAGAAGAGAAGAGTGAATTCTCTGACGATGAAGGGCAAGGCTCTGGCGAATTCCAGAACCAGTCGACGGACAGCACGACGACGGGGGCAGCACAGTGAGTTTCATTAGCACAAACTTACGGCGTTGCGTTTTCGCGTCCGGTGTAGCCTTGGCGATTGCGCTTGGTTCATGTCAATCTCCGAAGCCCGGTTATCGTCACGAGGGCGAGTCCGCAGATCAGCAATTGCTTAACTTGGTGGATCGCCTCAAGCGCTATTCGGACCCGGCAGCGCAGAGTGCTGATAGTGACCGCAAGGACCAGGGGGCAGTTGATGTTGGAAGTATCGAGAACGAGCTGCGCCGTTTGAACTTGGAATTCCCGAGTCACGCTCCGACGCTCTTCGTGCTGGCGAACTTGACAATGGAGCGAGGGCGCAAGGAGCGCTCCGCCGCCTACCTGGACGATCTCTTTGCGATCCAACTGATCAATCCTGAAGCCGGATTGTTACGCAGCAAGATTGCGATCATGGAAGGCAACTTGAATGCGGCGAGCCGTGTACTAGTGCAACAAGTGCGCTACACGCCAGATCATCCCGGACTTCGTGAGGCTCTAGCTAGCGTCCATTTCATGGCGGGACGCCTGGAAGAAGCCCGGGAAGAGTTGGACATGGCAGAGCGCCTTGGGGCACCCATTTGGCGCGTCGCATTCAACTACGGATTGATCGAAGAGGCCGCTGACGCCCCTGAGCGGGCGGTTTTCTACTTTGGCAAGTCCCTGGAGCACAAACCTGACTTTGCGCCTGCGCGCTCCAGAAGGACTGGATTGCTCGCTAAGTATGGGGATTTGATACGATGACGCAAAGTATTCCGACCCCTCATTATCTACCGATGTTGGGTTCTTGGGTGCCTTCACCCGAGGGTGTGGGGCGCAGCGCCCAGAAGGTACCGGCCGAAGCTCATCGAAATACCAATACAGAACCTGGTCGCAGAGAGATAGACGCGACCAGGACCAGAACACCCATCTCCAAAGGAGGAGAAGGGTCGTGGGTTCTCCCTCCCGAGAGCTCACAAAGAGGCGCGTTTTCGAGCGCACTTCACCTGCAGGCAAGACGCAGTCGCAACGTGGCGAATGCACCGAGCCCGCATGTCTTCAGTAGGACCCACCAGATGCCCCTTCTAACGGGGGGCGAATGACCATGAAACTCATCAAAAAGCAGAATCTAAACAAGAAAAAGCGCGGTGCAGCCCTCGTCGAGTACGGCCTCTTGGTCGCCGGCGTTGCACTTACCACTGCTGTTGCCGTCTCGATGCTTGGCCACAAGACCAACGACTTGCTTGGCACGGTCGCTGGCGCTTTGCCCAGCAGCAACGAAGCTGACACCGGCGCTATTCAAAGTGGCCGTTTGTTCGCTACCCAGAGTAATGGTGGGGTGATCACACTCGACATCGGCAACGAGGATTACAACACGACGGACGAGATCTTCGGCCAAGGCGCTGGCAACCTCATTTTCGATCCGACGCAGTAGGATAGGAATCGACTGCGACCATTGATCAGGGCTGTAACTTTCGAGACTACATCTTGTTCTCCATAAGTTGTTTGCTCGATTCAGACCATCCTTTCTAGTCGCGACCAAGAAGACATGCAGACTCGACACGACACAATTGGCCAACCACGAACGCGGGGCGCGCGCCCGCGGAGAGGCTCCGTGTTGGTCGAGTTTGCGATGGTCTCCTTCTTGTTGTACCTGCTGCTTGTGGTTTTGCTCGACTTCGGTAGAGCGACATTGGCAGCACAGACCATTCAAGATGCATCTACGGTTCTTGCCAATGAATTGGCTCGCGCACCACTGCCTGCGACCATGACCTTCGAAGAGGCTATGGCTGATGACTACGTCAACAGCGTGATCTACGATCCGAATTCGCTTGTGATGTCTTTTGGTGCTGGCGCAACATCGCAAGAAATTGATTTGGCCTTCGCTGCACTTCCGATCGTGAACCAAATGCTTCGGCCTTTAATGTATCGCGAAGAATCGGACAGTGGGGGCGTGCTCTATCGCTACCCCGGCGCGTTGGTGGCATCCCCAGATGGGTTGACTGTCTTTGTTCCCAAGGTCGTGGATCGGGATTGGTCGGGACAGCAGACCGGGGGCTTTGAGACGATCGTTTTTCGTCCCGTGATGGAGGAGATTCATGATCCCGCCATAGCACCCAACGGGCACTTTGCAATCAACTCAGGGAGCTCCTTGGCTGGGTTTGTGAACCTGCGCTGCAACTATCCCTACCAAGCTGCCGCGATGACCGCCAATCATCCAGACGAAGGCGTCTTTGGTCCGCTGCACGCGGTCCAAGCTAGTGACGCAGCAGTTCAAATCGCCCCAGGCGGCGAACTTCCCAGCGGATATTCCCTAGTCGCCGCCGGTGCCAGCGAGATTGGCAGCCCTTATGCCGGTCAATTCGGATTGGGCTTTCACTGGGTCGGCACGAAAAAGGTGCGGCCCTTCCGAAAGTTGCTATCTGTTCAAGCTGCCGCGCGCCGCGAAGTCATCGTGCCCGCGCCAAAGTAAAACAATCAATTCTGTATCTGGCTTCTGCCTACTCCTTCTCTGCTCCTAACTGCAATCCAAACTTCTAGTCATGGCACCTGCACGACGCAACAGTAATTCGACGGGGATGAACCCCTTCCTCGCTGGTCTACTCATTTTGGTCGCTATCGTCGGCGCCCTCGTAACTCTTGAGGCGACCGGAACGACCGATCTGGGGCTCAAGAAGCTCTGGAATGATGAGCCAGTGATGGCCGGCAATTTAATGCCGGTGATCATCTCAGCGATGCCCTTTGAGCCGGGTGAGCGAATCACCCTGGGCAAGGTATGGAACAACGAGGTGGGCACATTCAATCACAAGTTCATGGACAAGAATCTTGTTGCTGAGCGGGCTTATGTTGCCTTGCCCCAGGACTTGATTGGCCGTGTCTTGGCTCGCCCCAAGTCCCCGAACCAGGTCTTTGTCGAATCCGATTTGCTGCCTAAGGGAAGTCCCTCTGGTATCGTCGGCTTGATTCCTACTGATATGGTCTCTCTTTCGATCGAGACCAAGCGTGTCAAGGGGATCGATTTGCTCGGATTCGGCGATCACTTTGATCTACGCGCCATGGTTGAGGCGGACGAGAGCGTGCGGGTGATGGCGGAGAAGGTGCTTCAGAATCGAACCTACTCTTCGGAAGCGGATCGGTTGCGTCTCGCAACAATTGCTGAAGGGCCCAGCCAACGAACCTTGGTTCAGAGCGGAATCGTGATTCGCCAGCCCAAGGGCAAGAATGACTCCTTGATCGTTGCGATCCACCCCGATGATGTGAATGGTGCGATTAGCGCGCTATCTTCCGGAATCGATATCTACTGCACGGCCAGCACAGGCCAGCCAGGCGTCGAGGTTGAGCGCGTTGAGAAGAAGACGATCGACCCCATGGCCGAATATCTGTGGGTGCTTGAGAGCAGCAAGGAAGTGCAAATCTTCCAAGGCAACGAATCAACGCGCGCCATCGTTCCGACGGCCCCGAGTGAAGAAGTCGCCCCGACAGCTCCCGTCCAAGAGGCTGCGACGGAAGGCGGTCAAGGCACAACCCAAGACAATAAATAGAGTGATGGTCTCGAGAAGGAGGAGACAACGCCGAGTAGCCAAGCGCGGAACTGTAGTGGTTCTCGTGGCGATGCTGCTTGTCGTCATTCTTGGGACCATTGGTCTTGTTCTTGAGATGGGCATGATGCGTGTCACTCGCCATCGCATGCAGGCAGCAGCGGATAACACAGCTCTCGAGGTCTTGCGAGAACGCGATTTCAATCCTGATCCGGCACTTTTGGTGGACGCTTCCGATCGCGATCACGGTCGCCGTGAGCGCAACCGTCACATGGCCTCGTGGATGTTTGCAGACCAGAATTCCGCTGGTGGTTTTCAAGCCACCTACGAGGGCGAATCCGAGGGCGGTGCCGGGCCGCATGTGAAAATGCACTCGACGGTTAGCGGGGCCAATGCGATGAATGCTGGGTTGGTCGTCGACGAGGTGTCGCACTCGATCCCGATTCTGCGCACCAACTACTCCGGACAACCTGGGAGCGGCGCAGCCATCAACCACAAGAGCGGCGACATTGTGGCCGGACAGTTCACCGGGCATGACCCGGAATCCTCCGTGGGCTACGGCGACAATCCTATCTTCCGCGAGAGTGCAGGCTACGATCGCGTCGACTTTCAAGCGTCGGAACCTGGAGAGGCACCCTTCGCAGATGCAGTGGTGGTGCGTCTTCGCCGCACAAAGCCCTTCGGGCACGAGGCTTCAAGCCCGTGGAATGATGATGTTGCGAATGTGAGTTCGACGGGCTACACCATGCCGCTCATTTTCGCTTTGGGTTCAACTTTCAAGGGAGCCGATCCTGCGAGCGGTAACTCGGTTCGCCATCATGGAATCCCGTTGAGGGCAACTGGCATCGCGCAATCGCGTCCTGCAGTTCGTGTCGGTGTGGGGTCGGATGAACCAGGGGCGCCCGCAGAGTGGCGTGTTGGTGTAGCACCCTTTGTGTTCCGCTTCAGCTTTTGGCTAAGCGATGTCACCTTCACTGAAGACTCGACCGGAGAGATCAGTGCTGTTCTTCGTCTTCGCCCTCCGACCTATCATGTGGTTTCGCCCGACCACGACAGTTTCGTCTCGGCCTACCTACGCGGGAAGGTCGCTTCACAAGTTGGGGACCTGGTTGAAGGAGACGAGTTGGTTCAGGACCTCGATGAGTTTGGTGAAGATCGCAACCTACTCCCCAGCTACTGGGCTGCAGAAGAGAGCTATATCCCACTCTATGATTTCGATTCTGGTGGGAAGCATCGGATCTGTGGCTTTGGTCGCGTTCGAATTGAGCTCGCCGAGGAGACCGGGGCGGGCAACTTGGCGGGAGATATTTTTATTCGGTTCACCAAGCTGCGCAACGAGCAGTCTCCAGGTAAGCCATGGATCGCACCGCGAAACGCCTGCGCTTCGTTTGACGGAACTCAGCCCGCGACCCTTCTGGCTGGCAGTGGCACCACCAGTTGGGATGAGCTAATCGAGTTGCTCTATTTTCAGGATCCGGAAGATGAACACGCAACCTACCTCTTCGAATCACGCGTCTACGCACCCGCACACGTCCGCTAGCTACTGAATTGTTCGTATGAAGAATCCTCAAATACTCATCGTCGGCAACGACCCGCTTTTGCGCGAAGAGGTTGCCGCTGCGCTCAAGGGCATCAAGAAGTGGAAGCCAGGTTTGCATCAGTCTCATGACATTCGTCAGGGGATCGAGGCGGCGCGCGCGCGCCGGCCTGAGTTGATTTGCTTCGAGTTGGTTGGGAGCTCGGACGAGTTGACAGAGTTTGCGGAGGAGATCGCTGCCTGCTCGCCTGAGTCGGTCGTTGTGGCCACCTACCGTTCTGAAGACTTTGATGATGATGCTTCGGAGAGTGAAGCTGTCATCGATGGCATGCGTGCTGGAGTCGCGGACTTCTTGCGTCGCCCGCTCTCGAGTGGCGAATTGCAGCAGCTCTTTGATCGGATCTTCAGCGCTGGTCCGCGCTCTTCGCGCGCACTGGGCAAGATCATTTCCTTTGTGAGCAACAAGGGGGGCGCAGGCAAGTCAACGACCTCCGTCAACACCGCTGTCGCTTTGGCAATGCTGTACCCCGATGACGTCTTGCTGGTGGACACCTCGCTGCAATTGGGCGTTGCCGCGATGATGGTCGACGTTTCACCAACGACCACAATCGTCGATGCGATTCAGGAGAGTCACCGACTGGACGAGACCTTGATTCGTCAGATCTCGATGCCGAGCGATTGCGGTTTGCATGTGTTGGCGGCACCAATGGATGCAATCGCAGCCTCGCACGTCGATGAGGAAGGACTCTCGCGGATCCTGACCTTGGCGCGGCGTGCCTACAAGTATGTGATTGTCGACACTTATCCGATGCTCGACGCTGTGATCATGGCCGCGCTGGACCTATCGGACTTGGTCTACGTGGTATTCCACGCAACGGTTCCGAGTGTCGTAGGCAACGCGCACTTTGTTGAGGTGCTACGCAAGGTGGGCGTTTCCGACGCGCGTCAACGGATCATCTTGAACTTTCCCTTCCCTAAAGTTTCGGGAGGGTTGAAGGTCGCAGATGTGGAGGAGCGCTTGGGCCGTCATGTGGACCATGTCTTCCCCTTCCAAAAGAAGGTCATTACATCGCTCAATACGGGTAAGCCCTATGCGTTGAAGTGTGGCAGACGATTTGGATTCGGCAAAGCCCTGCGCGGTGTCACGAATGAAATTGAAGGGGTGGAAACCTCGGCGGTAGAGCCACGAAGCACCTCACGCGGCGATCAATCTCAATTCGGATCTGGCAGTGAGGCAATGGCATGATTGACGAGCCTTCTGAAGACCTCGTGAAGCAAGGCTTCAGCGAGGAAGTGGAAAGTACGGAAGAGAGCGAGGCCGAGGTTCAGCTGGCTCGCAGGCGCTTTCGGTCTGCGATCACGACCGCAGCGGCAAGCCGCTTACGGCCGGATTCCGCCCGCACTGAGCGTAAGCAACGAGGCGTGAGCGAGCCGCTTCAAGCGGGCGGGATCTTCGATTACCTTTCGATCAAGGCGCGCTTGCACGAACGTTTGCTCGACGATATCGGCGAGCGCAACTTATTGGGCAGTAGCGAAGAGCAGGTCGAATCGGCCGTGCACGAATTTGTCGCTCGCATTCTCGAGAACGAGGAGTTGCCGCTCAACGAGGAAGAGCGTGGACGTCTGAGCGACGAGTTGATCGAGGAGACGATGGGTGTCGGCCCTTTGGCTCCTCTGATGGCGGATCCGGCTGTGACGGATATTCTGGTGAACAGCCCTGGCCGTACCTACGTCGAACGCTTCGGTCGCTTAGAGCGTGCAGATGTGCGCTTCCGCGATGAAGATCACATCAAGCGAGTGATCGAACGCCTCGCAGCGCGGGTCGGTCGGCGTATTGACTTGAGCTGCCCGATGGTTGACTTCCGCCTACCTGACGGTAGCCGGGTCAACGCAACGATCTCGCCGATCTCTCTCGACAGCCCGACGATTTCCATTCGCCGCTTCGGTCGTCAGAGGTTGAACCGCGAAGACTTGTTGCGGCTCAATATGTGGTCGCGCGAGATGGTGCGTTTCCTGGACTTCGTTGTTCGCCAACGCAAGAATATCTTGATCTCGGGAGGTACGGGCGCCGGCAAGTCGACCTTGCTTTCTGGCCTGTGCGAAGCGATTCCGAACACGGAGCGCATCGTTACTATCGAGGACACCGCCGAGTTGCTCTTGGATCAAGACCATTTGGTTCGTCTGGAAACTCGCCCGGCGAACGTCGAGGGTAAAGGGCAGATCAGCGCTCGGGATCTCTTGGTGAACTCATTGCGGATGCGTCCTGACCGCATCATCGTTGGCGAAGTTCGCGCTGGTGAAGCCCTTGATATGTTGCAGTCGCTCAACACTGGGCACGATGGCGGCATGTCGACAATTCACGCCAATTCGCCGCGCGACGCCCTGTCTCGTTTAGAGACCATGGTGCTCATGGCGGGTCTTGATCTTCCGTCGCGAGCCATTCGTGAACAGATCACTTCGGCCCTCGATATCCTCGTGCAGGTTCGCCGCTACGAGGATGGCGTGCGCCGCATCGAGTCGATCACTGAGGTTGCGGGCATGGAAGGCAACACTCCTTTGTTGCAAGAGATCTATCGTTTCAAGCGCACCGGTCGCAAAGGCAACCGCGTGGTTGGTGACTACTTCGCCACGGGCATTGTCCCGCGTCTGGTGATGGAATTGCGTGACCAGGGCTTCGATTTCCCGCTCGATCTCTTCCGCCGACCCGCGGGCCATTCCGATGCATGATCTATGGCTAGCTGGCGGACTCGCGATCGTTCTCGCGGGCTTCGCGTGGTTCATATCCAATCGGCGTGCGCGCCAGACGGCGGTGGGGCGTTTGGCCCAACCGTTCTTGGAGGACGATCAGTACGAAGAGTCTGTGCAAACTGCAGGCTTTGCACCGAAGAGCACTTGGATCGCTTATGCACTGGTTGTAGTGCTCGGGCTTTCCTTGTGGTTGTTCGCCGAGTGGCAACAAATTTTCTGCCTAGCGCTGGTCTTGGTCGGCTGGGTTTTGGTGTCGATTGCCATTTCGACCATCACCAAGAAGCGTGGCCTGCACTTGGAGATCTTGCTCACCGAAGCCATTGATTTGATCGTTGGTTCGTTGCATGCGGGCGCGGGTATGCTCGATTCGTTGGACAACGCGGCACGCGAAGCGCGCGAACCCTTGGGGGGACACTTGCGCGATCTCGTCGGCCAGATTCGGTTGGGATCGACGGCGCACGAAGCGCTGGAAGACCTCTACCGCAAGATACCGCTCGAGAGCTATCGTTTGTTCGCCTTCACGCTGTCCGTTCACGAGGAAACGGGCGGCAGTTTGGCTCCCACACTCTCGATGGTAGCGCGTTCGATTCGCGACAACATCGACTTGCGCGGTCGCGTGAATGCTGAGACAGCACAGGCTCAGTTTTCAGTCTTTGGAATCATTTTCATCACTTACGGCATAGCCTTTGTTACCTGGCAAACGCACCCCGACCGCGTCGAGGGCTTCTTTGCTGATGAGCAAGGTATGCGCGTGATCGCTGCCGCGCTCGTCATGCAAGCCGTCGGATTGTTTTGGATGACGCGTCTGACGCGCATCCGCTACTAGGACTCAACTGTCATGTTGAAGACCATCGTAATCGTCATTGCTTGGCTCATCGGGGTTGGCATCTTGTATTACCTGTTCACTCGTAGCGCCAACGCACGCCGCTCACGTGAGCGAATGGGCAGCACAATTGGAGAGGATGCCCTCGATTCGATTCCTGAACGTCAGGAGTCGTTCTTGGCTCTCTGGCTCATTCGAGCCGGATTCCGCAGGCCGGGATCGCCTTCGGCGTTCATTCTCGCGACTGTGGTCGGCACCGGTGTCGGCATCGTGTTGGCCTTGCTCGTCAGTTTCTCGGGCGTGTCTGAATTCTTGCAGGAGCAAGCAGATTTGCTCGCAGGTTCGGTTGGAGCGATGGTCAGTATTGCCCTGACACTCTTGCCGTGGTGTTTGATCCTTTTTTCTGGCTTGGCGCCGCTGATCTACGTGCGGGGCAAACGCCGGGATCGTGTTGACTATATCGAACGCGAACTACCGGTAGTCCTCGAGCTATTGGCGACCTTGTCCGAGTCAGGTCTTGGATTCGATGCATCCTTCGCAAAGATCCTCGACTCTGATCGCGAAGAGACTCCGCTAATCGCAGAGTTCCGAATCTTCCGTCTCGAAACCTTGTCCGGGATAGCACGTATTCGTTGCTTCCGTAGGCTTTCTCATCGCTGCAACATCAGTTCGATGACGATCTTCTGCTCTGCGCTGATTCAGGCGGAACAGATTGGTACGGGATTCTCCAGCGTACTACGCATCCAAGCCACCGACTTGCGTGGACGTCGTCGCGACCGTGCGATGATCAAAGCTCAAGCCTTACCGGTCAAGCTCGTCTTCCCCTTGGTGATCTGCTTCCTACCGGGAATCTTCGTTGTGACTCTCGGCCCGGCCTTCAAAGAGTTCTTTGATCTGGCGCAGGGTGTAATGGGTGGACCCTAGTTCGCCATCAGGGGCAAAAGCTAACGCTTAGCCCGTTGCTCAAGTTGAAGCCCCCCGGTCCGCCGGCGGGGTCGCGGTACCAGAACTGAAAGTTCCACGTGCTGCCGACAAGGATCGAACCCGTGCCACCGCCACCGGTCGGTGAGTTGTTGAAATCGATCGCGCGTGTTGCGCTGCCCGCTCCATCTGTGATCAGCGGAGGCGGGATGCGGAAGATGGAGCCACCGACACAACGAATGCCTTCCCCGAAGGGCACCGTGATTTGGTTCGGGCCGTAGAAGAATAGCCCTGGCCGATTAGGCACAGCTTGTTGGCAGACGATCGCCATATCATTGCTGCTGATCTCTGCGCTACCGGTCATCGTTATCGTCGCGGCCGTTCCGCTTGAGTTGACGTTCGAAGGGCAGTAGTTACTTGCAGGTTCGCAGAAGGGCACTATTTTCCGAATGGTTCCGTTCTGCTGAATCATGTAGATCTCGCCTTCAGAATCGCGGCCGAATGCAGTCAGTCCGAGTATGTTCATACCGAACTCGGCGTTGCGCTTGACGACGCTATTCACGTTGTTGCCATCGTACTCAAGCGCCCAGATTCCACCCGAGCAGTAAGCACCGAAGAAGAACTTGCCCTGTTCCGCAGGCATCGCGCTGCCGCGATAGACGAAGCCTCCGGCTAGTGAACAGTTCTCGCCCGTAAGTTGCGTGAATATCGGAGCGGTGTAACTCGGATCGCCGCAACCGGGAAGCAACGGATCGCAAGCGTCTGTTCCCAGGCAGTTGGTGCCTTCCATGGTTCGCCAACCGAAGTTCAACCCACCGACTCCTGCCGGTACATAGTCAATCTCTTCCATGGTGACTTGGCCCACATCGCCAATCCACATGTCACCGTTCGCCGGATCGAAACTCCAACGCCACGGATGACGCAAACCCAAATGCCAGATCTCATCGCGCATGTTGGGGTCTCCGACGAAGGGATTGTCGGCGGGAATTGCGTAGGGGAAGGCTGAGTCCAGATCGAGCCGCAACATCTTGCCGAGCAGCAAGTTGCCGTCCTGTGAATGGCAAAAGGGGTCGAAGCCATGGCCAAAGCCGTCACCGAAGGCCACATAGAAGTAGCCGTCCGACCCGAAGTTCATGCAACCGCCACCGTGCCACGCTTCAGTTTGCGTGACGCGCAATATTTCGACGCGACTCGCGGGGTCGACGACGTTGGCGTCCAAACTCGAGACTGTCAATCGTTCGACCACCACGTCGCCGGCTTGCTCGGGGACTTCGTCGTAGGCGATGTAGACGTAGCCGTTGTTCGCGTAGTCAGGATGAAACTCGAAAGCGCGCAGCCCGGTAAAATTGTCGAAGGCGACGAGGCTTGAGCCGTCGAAGTATGGCGTCGCAAGCAGCGCACCATTCTCCATGATGAGGATCGCTCCGCTTTGCTCTGCAATGAACAGGCGCGCGTCACCGGGAGGCGACTTCAAGTCGAGTGGCGAGGAGAGGCCAGAGGCAATCAGCTCCGTCGTGATCGTTTGCGCAGAGACTGTCGGGGCGAAGAAGCAGGTGACTGCGAAGATTGATGCGAGAGTGCGAGTCTTCATCACTAAACCTTACCCTCTCTCCACCAGGGCGTGTTGCTCCATTGGCGCCCCAGTCATTAGCGGAAAGTGGCGCACGCAACGATGGCGAGCGCCGCTTCCACAGCGGATTCGATACGGAGGATGTGGGGCCCAATACGAGCGCTGTGGGCACCAGATTCCCTTAACAGGGCGAGTTCCCGGGGGCTAAAGCCGCCCTCAGGTCCGGCGATTAGGATCAGGGGATTCTGACCAGTCCATTCGACCTGGCCACTTAGCTCACCGATTAGGGCGCCCAGGTTCGTTTTACACTCCGGATCGAGCACAATACGATTTCCTTCTTCTTGCTCCAGCAGGGCTAGATCCCGCGTGTCATCAATAACGGGGAGCCAGAGCCTCCCGCATTGCTTTAGGGCTTCTCGAGAGCTCCGCTCTAAGCGCTGAAAGCGACCTTTTGATGCCTCTTTGGCCTGGATCTCACAGTTTTCACTCAGAATAGGAACGAAACGAGCCATTCCAAGTTGGGTCAACTTGCTGATCATGGCTTCTGCTCGATTGCCCTTGGGGAGCGGGCACCAAACTTCGATCCAGGGCAAGCTGGCCTTGGCGGAACCAGGAACCGGGGCGCTGACCATTTCTCCGCACAGCTCGAGCTCCAGGTTCCTGCGATCCGAATTTTTGACCACGAGTTCCCAGGAATTTCCCCGGCCGTCGAGACCGACGATTCGGTCGCCCGCGCGCACTCTCAGGACTTTTAGGGCGTGCTCTTGGTCCTCAGGCAGCAATTTTGGTGCGCCTTCGATCGGAGTTGCCTGCAAAACGAATCTACGGAGGCTGCTCATGTGCGGAATCTCACCATTAGGCTCGGGATTCTGGGGGCTGGCGGACCGGGACACAACTCTCGTTCCTTGGAACAAGAGTAGAGTGGGGCAATCCTGCACTACCCGATGACCTTAGGGCTGGTTAAGCTGGCGGCGCGGTCGTAGCACTGCGTTCGCATCGCGTTACACAGCGACCTGGGAAGGGTATCACCACCAGCTTCCCCTTCCCTCATTCCTGAATTGTCCCCGACCCAGCGGGGCCTTCATTCGTCCCCCGACAATTCCACCGGCACGCACCCGCATGCAAGATCGCTTCACCTTGCGCTTCCAAAACGGCGAGCGAGAGGGAGACACTGTCTCAATCACCGCCCCTCGTTTTTCCCTTGGACGCCGTCCCGGCAACACCTTGCAAATTCAGGATGGCTCCGTGTCCGGTAAGCACGCGGAGTTCGTCGTAGAACCAGGTGGCGTGACACTACGTGACCTCGGGTCGACCAACTCGACGAAAGTGGCTGGCGAGAAGATCAGCGAGTCACGTTTGGCTCATGGAGACGTGGTCTCCTTCGGCAACATAACCGCCGTCTTCGAGGACGCGGAATTCTTGGACTCACCGAAGGGCGCGCCGGCTCCGGCACCTGCTGTGAGTTCTCCCACTTTGGAAAACAACGAGGGCGTTGCTCGCGTCAGCGCAGACCTCATTGCGCGCAGCGGTAAACGTTCCAAGACAGCCTTGATCGGCTTCATCGTGTTGCTCCTAGTGGGCGGCGGTGCAGGCGCTTTCTTCTTCACTGGGGGTGGCGGGCGAGTCGGTCGCAAGCTCAATCCCGTGGTGGAAGTTGACGGCAACAGGATCGCGGGCTATTCCTTCGAAGGTGAAAGCTTGCCTGCCAACTGGAGCAGCCCCGACTCGGCTCCGTCCAATTTCAGCCAACGCGGTGAAGCTCGCCTGAGCGGCGAAGACGGCATGCGTGCGATCCTCTCCGCAGGCCAGTGGGCTTTGTTGCAGAGCGATCCGGTTGCGGTATCAGTTGGACGCGCCTTGGAAGTCAAGGGCATGTTGCGAGCGCGATCAAGATCAGCCGGACGCTTGGGCATCGAGTTTCTTGGCGACAAGAACGCAGCAGAGATGGCCGCGGGTTCGAGCATCGCGTGGAGCGCTTGGGTCGCCGATGTCACGCGCCATCAAGAGATCAGCTTTGTCGCGCCCGTGCCTGCGGGTTGTCGCAGCGCACGAGTCGTGGTCGAAGCGCGCGCGCAAGACTCCACTGGTACCGGCACCGAAGAGGAGCCGGAGGAAGGCGGCTCAGTCGATGTCGATGACGTGAGTTTAGTTGAGACCAGCGGCGCAGGCACTCCTGCGAAGGTTGGCGAGTACAGTCTTTGGTCTCACGGCGATCCCGCTGGAGTTCTTCAACTGACCAAAGTTAGCCGTTCCTTGATCGGCGACCTGCGCGCTTCGGGCTCTGTGCGACTGCGAGATTATCCGCTTTCGACATCCCCGTCAGACACTGGCTTCCAGATCAATCTCGGTTCAGCGGACGCGATCAGCTTCCGCGTAGAACCGACGGCGGCGGAAAAGGGCATTGCCTCCATCACGGCAAGCGGATTCCAAGAACACTCAGGGGACTTCGAGCAGTCGGGAATTGTTCACCTCTTGGTGGGCTCTGGACACGATTTGGTCGCATTCTCCTCCACGGGTGAAATGACCGTCAAAGGGCATCGCGAAGGCGCTGGGATGCGCATTGCCTTGCAGACCACAGATTCCAATCTTGGACTTCAAGTTGACTTTCACACGGAACGGGCCTTGGCCGGGGATTTGGCCTTCGCGGCGCGCAAGGCGGAGTCGAACGGTGAGCTGGGCGAGTGTGTGAAACAGTGGAATTCGCTGCTCGTCGATGCGCCCTTTGAAGAAGCTCTTGTTCAAGAAGCACGAGCGACTCGTTCGCGCATTGAACAGGCAGGATTGGTGGAGTTAGCCGAAGTGAAGGAGACCTTGGGTCAGGCGGACTTCTTTCGCTTGGTCGACCTCTTCCGTCAGTGCCGCAGTCGCGCTCAGGCGGTCGGCGCCAAGTACGCTGGCAGTGCGGTTGAAACACAATCGAAGGAACTAGTGGCTAGAATCGAGGAATCCCTTTCGGGCCTCGAAGCAGATCTGTCGCGTGACGAAGTCGCGCGCCTCAACTCGATCTTGAGCATTTTGGAACGAATGGAATCTGAACGATTAGCGGGCGAAGTGAGCAGTTACATCAACGAAGAGTTTGGGGGAAGCAACTAGCACATGGCTCGCACAACAACAGGAATAGACGTCGGCTCATCGAGCGCGGTCTACATTCGCGGTCAGTACAAGGGCGGGACTTTTCACGTCAGCGACTTTGCGGTCGACTCTGTCGAAGGCGAAGGCGCCGCGTCAGGCTGGCAGGCGCTGGATGCGCAGTTGAAGCCCAAGAAAGCCACAGTCGGATTGACCGGGCGTGACTTGAACCTGCGCTACGTTCGCGTACCCCAGGTTCCCGATTGGCAATTGCGCAAGCTGATGCGCTTCGAAGTAGAGGACATTGGCGGTCAAACCGGAGACGGTGTTGCCAGTGACTTCAACTTGCTCCCGGAGATGCCGGAGATCGACGGCGAGGATGTGGTGGTCTTGGCGATGGCCAAGGAGAAGCTGCTAGAAGATCACATGGAGGGCCTGGCTTCCGTCGGAGGTTCGTTGAGCGCCTTCGCGCCAAGTGCCTTAGCCCTCTACAACGCTTGGCTGCGTTACGGTGTCATCGAAGGTGACACGGTTATGGTTGCCAATATCGGCCGAGCTAGTATTGACGTGATCATCTGCCGTGGGCCTGACTTGGTCTTCGCGCGAAACTTATCCGGTGGGTCACAACTGTTCGACGAAGCCATCTCTCAGCGTTTCGGCATTTCGGTGCGTAAGGCTGAGGAGGTCAAGTTGCAATACGCGACCTTGGAGCCCGGCGCGCGTTATGAAAACCCGAATCAAGAGAAGGCGAGTCGCGCAATTGCCGGCGCTGCGGGTCAGTTGCAGAGCTTGTTGCAATCAACGGTGCTCTTTTGCAAGAGCCAGTTGAAGATCCAGGGCTTGCGCATCGATCGCGTCTCCTTATGCGGTGGTGGCGCTGCCCTTGACGGCTTGCCTGCATGGTTGCGATCCACGATGGGCGTTCCGGTGGAATTGTTTGATGCTTTCCGCGTCGTCGAAACTGGCGGCCTGAGTCCGGAGCTTGCCGACCGGCTTGAAGAGTACAAGTTGGAATCGGTAGTTGCTCTGGGCCTTGCGACCATGGCGTCGGACAGCGAAGCCTTCTCCGTTGAGATCCTTCCCAGAGCTTTGCGCAAACGTCGCGAGTTCTGGGGCAGCACGGCTTTCTTATTCGCTGCTGCTGCTGCGGCTGTGATGTATCTCGGGTGGGATGCGTACGAGACCAACGAAGCGCTTGACGAAATGAAGTCGCGTGTCAGTCGGCTGCAGTCGAAGGACAATAAGAGCAAAAATACGCACAGCCGTACTCTCGAATTACTTGAGGAAAATTCAGCACTCGAAGAGCGTGCGCTGCATTACCAAGCACTGCTCGGATCCGGAGAGCAATTGATTCGGACACTCGAGGCGATCGATAAAAAGATGCCAGAGGAATACTGGCTGTCGGGAATGGAGAGCCGTTGGAGCTTCGATCCCGAGCTGCGCGTCGAGAAAGCTTTAGAACGGCCGATTTTGAGTCTTGAAGGTCGCGCGCGTCAGGGCACGAATTCGATGGCTGTTCTGCACGAAGGCTTCCTGAAGAGCATGGGTGAATCGCTCGGTGAGGTGGATTGGAAGTCTGCACCGAGTTTCGATGGCAGCTCTTTTGAGCTGGCATTGACACTGCTCGCCCTGCCCGCCGAGAAGCTCGCTGAGGAACCAACCGCTCCTGGCGAAGACGTTGACGAGGAGGAGAACTAATCATGGACCTGAACGATTACTGGCAGGAGAACAAGCGCTTCGTGCTGACAGTTGTAGGTGGCGTAATTGTCTTCTGCATTGGCAATGCGATGATCAATTCCTTCATTGGCGATGAGCTGCGCGCATTGACGCGCACCAAGACCAAAGTAGAGAAGGACCTGCGCGCTTCGCGGTTCACTATCTCAGACCAAAATATGGCGCGCGTAGAGAACGAAGGGCTCAGTCTAGCGATTGGGGAGATGTCGCCTTTTGTCGGCTATCCGACACGTCCCGAATTCACTCTGGATGCCTCACGAGGGTCTGCAGGCAACCAATACTTTGCCGTCGGCTCACGCGTTCGCGAGGACATCCTGCGCCGTGCGGGTCGTATCAATATTCGTGTGGACCAAGATCTCGGCTTGCCTTCGTTGGCGCCGACCCGCGACGATGAGATCGCGCGTCACTTGGACGGACTAGATCTGGTCGAACGCGTGATCGAATTTGCTATCGAAGAGCGTGTGGAGCGCGTTAGCGCAATCGACATCAGTCTCGATTCGGGCCTGCGCGGATCGAAGGGCGTTGGGCATGTGGAAGAGACACTCGTGAAGATGAAGATGAGCGGTCACTCCCGCGCAATTTTACGTCTCTTGTCCGCGACGCAGGAGCCAGCCAACGGCCAACCGATCTTGATCAAGGAACTGGAAATCGTTCCAGAGCGCACGAAAGAAGACGAGGTGCGCATGGAAGTCACTTTTGCAGCTGTGCGTTTGCACGAAATCGATACAGAAGAGGAGCTCTAGACTTGGCCATTCGACAAGAACAAGTCGTGCTGATTGGCACGGGCCTACTTTTGAGCTACATGCTCATGACGGGTTCGAGTACAACGCGACGCGGTGGTGGGGGCAGTGGCTCTGCTCCTGATTTTGATCATCACTACGTGCCGGACGTCCAGCGTGCCTTGCCGAGCGAGCGGTTGGCCGAAGGCCTCTCACGCGATCTTTTCTCCGCACCGCGGGATACGCGGCCGTTGCCGGAGTTGGAGTTCGTCGTACCGCCCATGCAGCCGCTCGAACTCTTGCGCCCCGCGCCGAATTCTGGACCTGCGGCGAGCTTGCTTGGGACCTTCTTGCGCCAAGAAGTTCAATCCATGGAAGATCCCGGGCTCTTCTTGGATGAGGCCGGCGATGGCTTTCAGGATATGGCCGAGGACGAGTACGCCGTAGAGGATGATGTTGATGACGACCTCTTGACGGCGGAGGAGCGCCAGCAGCGCACGGCCCGCTACAAGACAGCTTACGATTCGATCAACATCGGTTCGGTTCACTACGGGCAGATTCGTAATGCAGATCGCTACAGCTTGAGTTTACGAGTTGAGGATGCGATCGATTTCATTGAAGTGGATCCTGCATCAGGCAAAGACAAGTGGCCGGGGCAGGCGCCGATTGTGTACGAGCGTTCGCGAATCGATTCCTTTGCCTTCGCGGATACTGTTGAGAACCGTCTCGAGCTCGAACGCTTGACCTTCAAAGGCGAACTGAGTCATGGCAAGTACCTGGCAGCCCTCGATTACGCAGACAACTGCTTTGCCGAACGCTTCAATTCGGCGCGCGCTTTGGAAATGGCCATCGAGGCTTTCACCAAGTGTGCTTCATTGACCTCGGAGAATCCGCGCGCGGAACTTGGCTTGGCTTCTTGCGCAGAAGCCGCCTTTGACTTCGAGCGTGCCTTCGAGATCCTGGACCGTTTGATCCAAGGGCAGTACTCGAAGCATCCGGTTACCTTGACGCGCATGGCGCAGCTCGAGACGCGCTTTCGCATGATCGAGAGGGCGCGTAGGCACTTCGAGATGGCGGAGAGCTACGGACGCACCTCTTGGTACGTGCAGTGGCATTATGGATCCTTCCTATTGGCCCAGGGCGAAAATGAATCCGCGGTTGCGCACCTCAAGCTGGCGAGCCAGTTCGAGCCGACGTCGGCGGAGTTTCAAGATGTTCGCGGTTCGATTCGAACGGACTACGGCAACGCGCTGGTTGCAGTGGGCGACCTGGAGGCTGCACGCGGTTTGTATAAGAACGCGTTGATGGTGAATCCGGATGAGCAGCGTGCACGGGCGGGTCTCCTGAACATTGGCTACCTGACAGGCAAGCAGGACGATAGCGTCAGCCCGCAGGGACCCAGTGGAGCTGGATTTGAACTCTTAGTCGCGAAGGGACTGATCGCGATAGAAAGTGGTGAAGTGGTTGCTGCAAAGGACTTTCTGACCCTGGCAGCTGAAGCGGATCCCTTGCGTGCTTATGAGGCTTGGCGTGCGCTTTCCTATCTGGCGGAGATCACAGGCAACCTCTCGGAGGCTTTGGCCTACATCGACCAAGCGGAGATCAACAATCCGGCGGATGTCTATAGCTTGTACCAACGCGGCCGAATCCTCGCCCTGAGCGATGACAATTCCGGCGCCTTGGAATCACTGTCCAAGGCATTGGACTTAGAACTCGACTTGCCGGATGCCTTGTCGGCTATCGGTCTATTGGAGATGGAAGCGGGCAACCACGAGGATGCCGAGCGTTACTTCGAGCGCGCTATCGGGATCGACAGAAATCTGCGATCGGCGATTACGATGCGTGGATTGAATGCACTCTCATTGGGTCGTCCTCAAATTGCCGCAGAGCAGTTCGACAATGCGCTGAGCCTAGAAAATGGCGATCCGGTGGCGTCGATCGGACGAGCTTGGTGTACCTACGCACTTGGCGATCCAACAGAAGCCAAGACCCTTCTGCGCGAGTTTGAAGACTCGCGACGTGAGATGGGTGCTGAGGATGCATACCGCGCCTATGCTTTGGAGCAAATCGATCGCATCGGTACCTGGCAAGAGAAAGTGGTTTGGACCGATCGCTTCGAGCGCCAAGATCTGCGCAACGGCTGGAAGGTGGATGAGGTTCCCGACACTCTGATCAACATGCGCGAAGGCAATGTTGCGATGGAGGGTTCCTTCGACCAGGCGGGTCGCACGCGGCTCAAGCGATTCTTCACCTCGGGCGACTTTGTTTCCCTTGAAGCCAAGTTGACGATCCAGCCGGGAAATACCTCGCGAGTCGGCTTGTTCGTGGCTTTAGAGCAAAAGCGGGGAAGCCGCCGCGCTACGGAAACTACTGCCGAAGTGACCCTTTCCCGTCACCCGCAAGACAAGAAGGTCCAGTATCGCAGTATGCGCAAGGGCCGGTCGGACGAGGACGATTATGTCGACTCCGAGATCATGGAGTGGAAGGATGGCCAGACGGTGACCTTGCGTCTTGAGCGCTACGGCGAATCGGCCAAGACAGCCTTTCGCGTATTGGTCGATGGCGTGCCGATCATCGATCGGTTGCCAATGCCTGCAATCGGTTCAACGACTCGGGAAATCGTGGTTGGCGTGTTCGCCGAGGGCGAGCCCGGCAGAACGGTGAGCCTTCTGATCGACGACGTTCAAATTATCCGGCGCGAGCTCTAGAGGTCGGCGGAGCACTAAAAAAAAATAGGCGATGGAAATTCGACGACTACGGCTGCATGCAGCCAATTCAGGAACGGCCGGCTTCTCACTTATCGAGTTGCTCGCCGTGATGGTGATCCTCTCGATCCTAATGACGTTCTTGGCCTTCCAGCTTGGAGCGCTTGGCGACAGTGCGAAGACCAGCGCGACTGAAACCTTCATCGCTCAAATCGGTGGTGCGGTGAGTAGCTTCGAGCAGGAGACTGGCGACTATCCGCCTAGCTCCTGGCAAAGCGACTGGGGCCCCGTGCCGAACAAAACCAATCTTGGCGGCGAAACCATGTGTGTCGCGCTTTGGGGTAAGGAATACCACGGTTGCGGCATCTCCGAAGACAAGCTGATCAACTCGGATGACGACGAAGGCAAGACGAGCCTGACGACCCACGCGAACAACGACTTATTTGAGCTTGTTGATTCGTGGGGCAATCCGATCGCCTATGTCCATCGTCGCGATTACGCCGAGACGCACGACTACATGACCATCGACGAAGAGTCCGTCTGGGACATCTCGGTTGTCAAAGCGCTGAAAAATTCAACCACCGGCAACTTCCACAATCCGCGTGGCTTTCAGCTGATATCGGCCGGTTCCAACGGCATTTTCGGTGACGAAGATGACATCTACAACTTCACCGTCAAACAGACCGAATAGTCGTTAGGGAACAGCTTCATGCGCATGTCTTATCACCACAGAGCTCAGAGTGCCGTGCATCAGCGTGGCTTTACTCTGATCGAATTACTGATGGTAATGGGGCTGATGGCGATCTTGTTGGGCGTTGGCGTGGGAGCCGTTGCATCGATTGACCTCGGTAGCTTTGGTTCCGGGAGCTTGGTGCGTAGCACACTTCGTTCGGCCAGCAATTGGAGCCGTGCGCGGCAAGCGCCAGCGCATGTTAAAATTGATTCCGCGACCGGGATGATCAGCGCGGAAGGATTAGCTGTAGTTGGGACTTGGCATTTTGAGAGCATTCCTCCCAAGGGGGCCTTTGGACTCAACGGCGAGATGATCGCAGCCGAACTAGTCCCTGATGGATTTGTCGGTCGCGCCTTGAGCTTCACTAATGCATCCGCCGGTGCTGCTTACGAGGTTCCGATTCACACGGACCCGGCATTTGGAATGAGCACTGGCTTTCAAGTGCAGATCATTCTGCGCCCCGAGTCGAGCGGTGGTGGACGAATTCTGCAGATGGGCGAGGCTTTGCGCGTGGACGGCAACAATCGTTACGGCTTGCGTTTGCAGATGGCGACCCAGCGCTTTGATCCCAAGACGGGTAAGCCGGTGAAAGCCGGAATCGCGGTGCTCGATACTCCCAACGGAACCTTGAAAGCCAACGAGTGGAACCGCGTCTTGATCAACTACGACCGCACACACCTTGAGGTCTTCGTAGAAGGCTTGCGGGTCGCTTCTCTCGAAGAAGAAGGGGACGTAGTGCCGATCCGATCCAAGCTTGTGCTGGGCGGCGGGCAACGACCGTGGCCCGGGTCGATGGACGGCCTGGTGATCAGTGCTGTCGGTGCCACAGAAGAAGTCACGCTACCGGTGGGGGTTTCCTTCGGAGAGAAGACGCCCACGGAGATCTTCTTTGATGCCGACGGCGGGTTGGACCGCTCACGTCATCAGAACCCTATCTTAATTCCTCTCGAATACGACGATGGCCGCACGGACATGGTGCGGGTCAGTTTCTACGGGACGGTAGAGTGATGCGTGTCGATTCAATTCGTTTTGGAAAGCGTGGCGGACTGGCCTTGATTACGGTGGTCTTGGTGCTCGCGGGGCTCCTGCTCCTGTGCACGCCCTTCTTGCTCACCGCAAGGAATGCCGATCAATCGAGTCAGCAGATCTTTCATCGCGCAGAGGCCAAGATTGCCCTCGACAATGCATCGCTGCACGCACGCGCGCTGCTTGAACGGTCGCACCCGAGCTTGGACCATTCGCTCTACTCGGACAGCTTGGAAGAGCTGCGGGTGAGTAACCTTTTCGCGGGCGATTTCCTCGATGCGAATGATGTCAAAGGCATCATGTGGGATGTACGCACGGCGGATGTGGCCGGCAAGATCGATCTCGGTTCGGCGCCGCCGCAGCTCCTCGGTGCGATGATGGGCAACGTCACTCGTTTGGTGGTTGCGATTGCTGCTGACGCCGAGGAGATTCCGTTGGCCTCGGTCCAGGGCCTCGACCCGACCGGCTACGTCTGGGTTGGCGGCGAACTGATCAAGTACACGGGCATTGACGGCAATCAGCTCATTGGCCTCGAGCGCGGCCACGGTGCACTCTTTAACGCGGACGATGAGCCGCTCCCAGGACCCTTGCCTCCCACTGAGCACGGGGTGGGCGCAACAGTCATTGATCAACGCGCCTACGCACCGGTGGAATGGCGCCTATTCGACGGAGATTCGCGCACATTCGACTCGCTGGAGCAGCTGGAGGAATCAAATCAGTTCACCTCCCTCGAAAGCCCACTGCGTGCCGAACACTTTGACAGTTTGATGCGCATGGGCAGCGTCTTTGGCGGAGTGGGGGCCGGCGCTCGTTGGCAGCGCGCAGCGCGCATGACTTCAGCTGGGGCACGAGAGACGACGGGTACTATACGAGTCGATTCCGCACGTTGGTTCAACGCGGGCAGCACGATCTTGATCAAGAGCGGTGACTTCTCGGAGCTGGCTGTGGTGCGCGGCGTTGGCGGTGGTGGGACCGTCCAGCTCGACCGCGGACTATCGGGGAACTACAACGCCTTCGAGGCAGAGGTCTTCGTGCTCTCTCGTCGTCCAGTGAACATCAACACCGCGACGCCGGAAGTCATCGAGGCGCTTCTAGAGAACCTCAAGTTGCGCGATCGCAATCAACGTATCACCGCTGCCGAGGCGCGTACCTTGGCGGGCATCATCGTCGAGTCGCGACCCTTTGACGGCTTCGAGGATTTCTTGCGTCGCGTCGTATTGCCGTCGGCTGGACTCGAGCCCTTGCCCTCGGATGCGCCTGTTATGCCGGATGCCTTTGCGCAATCCGGGGATCGCATGGCTGGGATCATCGACAACTACGATGCGTTGGCGCTCTATCGCAACGCGCTGAATGCCAACGACTTTCAGCTCGAGTACTCGACGATGCCGTTCAGCTTCACGTCGAACAATGTCTACGACATCACCGCACGCACGGTGATCAATGCCAAGAGTGGCGTCGAGCGTGCCAACGCGATCCGCGAAGAGACCCAGGTCGTGATTCCCCAAGAGGAATTGATGCACGTTTGGGGGACACAGGAAGACTACGAGATGCTCTTGCGTCTGGGGCGTGAAGCTCCCTTTTGGATGACAGGACCCGAGGCGACGTCGCGTTCAGACAACCAGGGACAAGCGCAACCGCCCAGTCGACTCTGGGCACAGATGGGCACCCTCGATGGTCACACGTATCTGGGATCAGCCGCAGCGGACAGTACTCCGGACTCCAAGCCGGATGTAGATCACGTCTTTGGCAACAAGGATCCCAACGGCTTCGTGCAACTCCTTTCCCATCCGGTCAATGATCAAGCGGACCCAGATCTAACTGGGCACGTGATTCACTTCACACACGAGTCGCGCCGACTCGAAGGGCGTTACTTACCCGACGAATCAATCACCTACAGCACGGATGATCCCATCCTGGAATGGAACGACGGTTCCTCGGGCTTGGGCTTGATGCGAGGCTTCAACTTCTCGTTCTGGATCAAGCCGACAAGTCATAGCCCGTCGACTTTGCTCGATGTGAGCGGGTCGTCGCAAGAAGTCGATCGAGTTGCCTTGTCCTTCGATCAAGGCGACTTGGTGCTGCGCTCCTACAGCGCTGGTGGCGACCACGTGGACTCGACCGGAAACTCTCAGCTTGCGCAGTTCGAGGAGTTGAGCGAGGTGCGCTACTCCTTGGCGCCTTCCAACGATGGCCCGGGCTTGCCCGTCGACACGTGGAGTCACATCGAAATCGATGTGCGTGGATCGCGGCCCGACCAAATGATGATGCTCGTCAACGGCTTGGCTCTGGGTGTGCGCACTCTGGGCTTGACGAGCTTGTCGTCGAGCGTTGGGGAAAACGACACCCTCCTACCTGTGGATTCGGTTGAGGGTTTCCCCCCGATCGGAGTCGCGCGAATCGGCAATGAGTTAGTCGAGTATCGCTTGCAAGGCAATGCTCTCGAAACCTCCTACGTTGAGAACGGTCCGGACGCTGGTTTCGGTGGTCGCAACGCTCGCACGCGTTGGTCCAACGGTGATGCGCCCGGAATCAGCACACCTTCCGGGGCACCCTTGAACATTGCCGGCAACAAGCCTCACCCGCAAGGCGCAGCGGTCGAGATCTACGGCTACGCCCAACAGTTGGCGAGCGACATTCCCGCTGGCGAGGGAACCTTGGCGGCAGCGCTCGGTAGTTTCCGCGTAGGAATGGTTACAGGTACAGTCGGTGGCCCCACGAACGGCGAGCAAATCAACGTCGTGGCGGGGTTCGGTATGCTTCCGGTGGGTACTGGGATCCGTGCCCAATCTACTCAAGTCGAAGAGCTCGTAATCAGCAACGCGGAGGATCCCAGCGCAGATGCGACGCCCGTAATGAACGCCTTCAATCCGCAAGGCGGCTACGCACTCCTAATGCAAGGGCAGCTCTTGGAGGTAACGGATGCGGGCGAGCCGGTGGGTGGCTGGTCCGTCATTCGATACAGCGGATGGACCGACAACCGAATACAAGTCGCGGCTTGGGGAACCGACGTCAACGAGCTGCAGAATCTGCAGGGCATGACAGCGAACCAACTAGCCGTGGGCGGGGGTGCACGCTCCTTCGTCACCAGGTGGACGGCTTCCTTCCAACGCAGAGGGCCGATCAACGACCTTCACGATTGGCGCTTGTTCATCATTCCAATCTCAGTGCCCGTGAGCGGCAACTCTTCGGCGTTCTTGCCAGCTGACAGCGCGAACCCGCAGTTTGCACAGATCACCGAAGCGTCCCTTGGCGAAAACACCGAGTGGATCTGCTACAATGAGATCGGTTCGAGCGGTGGCATTCAGCAGTTGATTCGCGATGACCCTCGAGCTTTGACTGCAGCGCGACTCGCCGCCGTTGGCGCCTTGACCCAACCTGACTTCGAGGACCCGGATCCGTCGATGGGCTCAGGACCCCCCAATCAGATGGCGGGGCCAGAGTTTATGCCCCGGGCGAGTTCAGCGCCGGCCGCTCCGATCGCCCGGACCTTGCCCGCAATCGGTTCCGAGTGGCAGCCAATCTTGGGCGAGCCCGAAGATTTGGATCCCGCGCCTGAAGGCCTTCCAATCACCCGTGCCGTTCGCGAAGCGTTCCAATTCAGAGGGGTGATGGGTACCTATCCTCACGACCACGCGATCGGTGTTCCAATTCGACCTGTCTTCCACCTTCAAGGCGGCGGCATCAATGCTGGAGCGCCCGGACGATACGACCCGGTCTTCCTCTTCGAGGCGGATCCCTCGCACATCGGTTGGCCTGTTTCAATTTCACGGTCCTTCTTGCCTGGGAGTGAAACCTACACAGTCCATAACTGGGAGCTCGACCCGTCGGGAGACATCATTGCGCGCAAGTCGCAAGGCACGACGGTCACGACGCTCGCTGACCTTGATGTGAACGATTGGTACGTGGCGCTCAACGGCCCCGCGCCCGCCGCAGTTTCCGGAAGCGCTTTGAGTGGTGTTACTGGCACGGTGGACGACTCGCGCCTGATGGCGCGCATGACACGCTTCCCTTCCGGGGAACGTCCCCGTGATGGTGTTCAAGCGGTGATCGGCGGTTCTTCCAGTGGCGGCCAAGTTGCCGCGGCCTATGTAGACGAGTTGGTCTTTGGCGCGACGCAGTTCAGCATGAGTGGCGGCGAAGCGTTCCGCGCGGGGCAGTCGGTGATGATTGAGGGCTTGCCCGACAACAACGGGCAAGAAGTGATTCATGTGGGGGATACGAGCATTCGGATTGCTTCTGGAATGCACAGCTCCTCCTACAAGTACCTGGGTGACTACGATCCCGACGGCGGACTCGTACGCATCGGCACGGAGATCCTCGCCTACGAGAGCGTAGATGAAAACGAAGGTACGATCACCGTGGCGCAGAACGGACGCGCGCTGCTTGGAACCGACCAAGGTGAACACGAAGCTGGCTGCACCGTGACTTTCCTCGACGGACTCCGTGCCGCGATCTTGACCACAGGGATCGGCGCAGGTGACGCGGACATTTTTGTTCAGAGCACGGACAATTTCCCGTCGGAAGGCACGTTGCTGATCGATGGCGAGTTGATTCACTACACGCGCCTGGTTCAGAACAATGGGTTTGGCATGCCGCGCGGCTCGAGTATGCCCGGCATGATGGATGAGAGGGGCAGCGGTATCTTCCGCGGGCGCTACGGCACGCAGCCCGAATCCCACGCGGCGGGCACGCCTGCAATCTTCTTCCCCATGCGTTATTGGGACCGATGGGAGCCGCAGGTCGATGGTCCGGAGCTCTCGTACTTCGGGTTTGAACTGTCGCAACCCGCAGCCTTCTGGCGCGGCTTCTCCTGGACGGAGGAGGCTCCTGTGCATCCGGGAATTCGTTTGGGCGTCTTGATGCGCACCGATGAGAGCATTCCGTGGGATTCGGATCCCGAGATCACGGATGGTTTAGAGCTGTTCTACGAGAATGGGCGCGATACGAATATGACCCCGATTTCTGCTCAATCGGATCGGGTCCAATGGCGCGTCTTCGCTGAATACACACAGGAAGCCTTCGGTATCTTCGGACAGCAGTCTTGGGGCCGCGGACATGGTTGGCGCACGACTCCAGGCTTGACGAGTTTCCTTGTGGAGTACTTGGGCCCGGCGATGACCTTGCGGAGCGTGGACCGATGAGGGCGCGTTTCCAGAACGACAAGGCGAAGCGATCGGGCTTCACTTTGATTGAGCTAGTGCTCGCTGCAGGTCTCTTGTCGATCTTGATGGTGGCTGTTTTTGGCCTAATCGATGGCACTTTGCGAATCTGGCGTCAGTCGGAAACGCGACGCAACTTGACCGAGCAAGCCAGCGGAGTGCTGGATCTGATGGCCAAGGACTTGCGCGCCCTCGACGGGGGAGCGCGCGGCGACATCTTGATCGAATGGGCTTCCTTCGACACCGATGGAGACGAGATCAAAGAATCTCTGTGGCCCCGATTGCGCTTTGTACGCCAGGCATCGCAAGCAGAGCTGACGCGCATGTCGCCGCCTGTTGCACCCGAGCCTGCCCCCGAGGAAGAATCCGAGGAAGGCGGAGCAAAGGCTGCAGCCCCGGTGGCGCAAGCCCCTGTTCCGGCTTCAAACGAGATCACTGGCCCGGGTCTGATCGAAGTTTGCTGGGCTATTGTTCCGATGTCCATGCAGGATTCAGAGGCGCGCGCTGAAGGCTTGGTCTTTCGAGGAGTAAGGCGAGTTTCCGATCCCAGCGACTCTTTCTTCGACCCGGGTTTCCTCAAGAGCAACGGT
This sequence comes from Planctomycetota bacterium, assembly GCA_047639675.1. Lineage (GTDB taxonomy): Bacteria > Planctomycetota > UBA1135 > UBA1135 > JABACD01. The sequence goes on from JBLIOI010000001.1 coordinate 50,146, forward strand.
CAGGTGCGCACCGAGGAGCTCGATGAAGTCTCCGGCGGAATCCTTTGGCTCCAACCTCTGATGGCGACGCAAACCTCCATCGTGCACGAGAGTTGGGACATTGGTACGGAAGCTCCCGATGCGGCGACCTCTTGGGATGCTTGGGAGCTTGATCGGCCCGACATGACCATTCACGGTTGGAACGAACCGAATGACGGTATGCCGAAGGTTAAAGATCGCCCTCTTCTGCCGCGCCGGATACGTCTCGAGCTAGAGTTTGAACGTCCCAAGGATCGTATGCGGCGAGCTTCAACGCTGACCCGCATCGAGCTGAGCGATGTGGCGTTTGAAGTGACCGATGGCCGTCGTATGCCGTCACCTGGAGCGCACATCAAGATCGATGGTGAGTGGATGCTGGTCAGCACCGTGCGCGGCGAACGTGTTACAGTCAAGCGCGGTCAACGCGGCACTGAGATTGCAATTCATGACCCGCAGGCCCTTGTGCATTGGGGATTGGCGATCATTCGTGAGATTCCAATCGCCCTCTACCAAGAGGACTGGAACCTATGATGATTCTCACACCCAGAACACCGAAGCCTCTTGCAGGAGGTTTCACCATCATCGAAGTTGTGATGGCTATGGGCATTTTGTTGATCGGGTCAACGGCGATCATCGCCTTCTTGACCTTTGGTTCAGCAACCGCGCGTCACGCTCAATTGCGAACGCAAGCCGCGAGCGCAGTCGAGTCGATCGTTGGAGAATTGGACCGCCACTTATTCCCCTACGAGAATGGCGAACTTGGCGAGCCGCGCAGCATCAAAGACCGGCCGGTTCCAGGAGTTCCCGGCGTTGTTTACAGTGCCAAGGCCTTTGCGAATCCGGACAACCCGCGCGAGTACCGCGTGGACATCGAGCTGAGCTGGGAAAGCGCTGGAATGCAGCGCGGCAAGAAGTGGTCGATGCTAAAAATCAAGGAGCTCCCGTTCGGGGAGCGACTGCGGCGCGAATTCATCGAGAGATCCGGTGGATTCAAAGATAAATCCCAAGCCGCTGGGGAAAGTGCTGACGGGGCTGAGAGCTCCGAAAGCGATGGAGACAAGCAATGAAGTTGAGTTCAAAGACATCTACATACCGATTCGGACGGGCCCTGGCGCGCGTCGTTCTTTGCGCGGGATTCTTTGCAGCTTCGGCTGCGGCGGTTCCCCGTTCACAGGACAATCCGGAAGCCATCGTAATGATCCGCATGCAGTCGGGGATGATCTATTGGGGCGAGCTCCAAGATCACACCGCCGACAACGTGACCTTCAAGCGTTTGGAGTCGGGCGGTATTGTGACCTTGCCCTGGTCTATGTTGGAGCCCGTGCAGCGACTCGGCTTGCGCACCCAATTCGGCTATGTGGACCTTTCGACCGATGAAGTGATGGTGGAGGCGGGACGTCTCTTGCTGACAGATGGTCGCGAGATCGTTGGCATCGTCCTGGGTACGCCTGAGGAACGCGCTAAGTCGAATGTGATCCGTTTCCAAACGGAAGGCCGCATCCTGGAAGTTCCCGACATCATGATCCGTAGCTTCTTGCCCGGCGTGCAAGTCCCTGCGCTTGACGTCTACACCAAGGAAGACCTCTATCGTGCCGAAGTCTCGAACGCGCTGATCGATAGTGCGCTGTCGCAGTACGAGCTCGCGCAGTACTGCGAGAAGATTCTCGACTACCCGCACTCTCTGGAACACTACAACGCTTGCATCGCACTCGACCCGGGCTTCAAGCCGAAAGAGATGGAAGTGATCTTGAAGCGCGTACAGAGACGCGTGGACAACCAAGAGCAGGTGGACTTCTTGTCAAACGTTGACCGCGAGAAGCGTCGCAAGCACTATGACAACGCGCTGAACCTACTCGTTGAATTCGACGCGAAGTTCGTCGACAGCCCCTTGCGTGGAGATCGCTTGCAGATGGAAGAGCGGGTCATCAAGGCGCGCGACGCTTACATGCACCTTCAGGTTAGCAAAGCTTGGTTTTCTTGGATGGGCCGCTTGTCTGCCAAGGCTGGGCGCGAAAAAAGCTTCGAGGAATCTCTAGCCTACCTTGACGAACAGATGTCTCAGGAGATCTTGCGCAACGTGACCGGGACTATGCGCAAGACGTGGATGTCGATCGAAGAGGATCAAGTCTTACGCTTCTTCCTCGAACGCAAGAAGGTTCGTTGGAAGCCCGCATCCTACGGCCTTGGAACTTGGCTCTTGGGTGAAGAAGAGGCGCTTAAGGGCGGCATCGAAGAGTCCGAGGAAAAGAAACCCGCGTCTGAACGAGACAAGGCTCGTGCCGAACAAGCCGAAAAGATCAACCGTTGGATGCGCAACCAAGAGATGGCCAAACGCTCGAGCAAGTCGGCTGATGATCTGGAAGAAGTCGAGAAGGCTTGGGTCCTGATCGGTAGTTCTGCACGTCGTAATTGGATCACGGCCTACTATGCGGAGAACTCTGGGGACCTTGATGTGCGAACCAAGCCCGAGTTGCGTGCATGCAGCGAATGCGCGGGTCGAGGAATTCGGGAGATCATCATCACTGGTAGCGCCCGCGAAGGCGAGAGCGGTGGCAGGCAGAACCTTACATGCCCGACTTGTCATGGCATTGGCAGGGTGCGCCGCATCCGCTACCGTTAATACAATGAGACGAGAAATCTACAAGGGAACAGCCCTATCGTTATTGCTGGCGTTGACGAGTGGTTGTCGTGCGAGCAATCCAACTGTCCCTCACCGAACGGCTTCTGAAGCTGCGGCATTTATGGAACCGGCTTCGGCCCCGAGCCTCGAAGCGGATTCGGTTCAGGGAGAGCCCAAGACCGTAGAGCCCGTCATCGCACGAATTGGTGGCGAAGAAGTCTTCGTCTCGGAGCTCTTGTCTTCATGGATGCTGGCAGACAGCTTGGGCTTGCGCGATATGTTGGAGAACCTCGTGACTTCAAAGCTCGTTGCGAGGGAAGCGAAGCTGCTTGAAATTACTGTTTCCGAAAAACTGATCGGTGCCGAATACGCCGCGACTCTGACCGAGATGGAAACGGGTCTGCAGCGTGAGCAACCGGGCATGCGCTTGGATGAATGGATCGCCGGAAGTTTGGGGATCGACCCGGCGCGCTACCGCTTGGGAATCCGACAGGACGTCGGCCGCCGCTTGCTCGCAGAACGTGTCGTACGCAATTTCACCTACTCGAGTGAATGGGCTGAGGCTCGGGTGCTCGTGGTGGAAACTCCGCAAGAGGCCGACGCGGCCCTGATTCGATTGCAAAGCGGCGAGCCTTTCGCGCGCGTGGCGGGGGAGATCAGCATCGACCCGACGGGCAAGGACGGAGGTCGCATCCCGCCGATTCCGCGCAATGAATCCACCATCTCGCGCCTTATTTATTCCACCAAGGTCGGCGAATTTGGCGGGCCTGTACTGGAAGGTGAGCGCTGGCTCATTCTGCAGCCCGACGAATTTCACGCCGCCCTCGAGGGTGATTGGACCGCCAATAGAGAGGCCATCGAGGGCAGCTTGGACGTGCGGCCGGTCACCGAGCCAGAATATTGGCTTTGGAAAGTAGAGATGAGCGAAAAGAGCCCTGCGGACTTCAAACCCTTCTTCGAGTTGATCGGTGAGCCCACCGACTGATGAATCGACCGGGCTAGTTCGGGCTACCGCTTGATTCGAGAGCCCGGAACGGCGAAGCTCACTCTTCTGATGAGCGAACAGATGGAAAAGGCCGAGACTATGCTCGAAAACGAGCCGCAGATGACCGAACCCGAAATTCAGGAAGCCCTGGCTCCCGAGCCCGACGAAGGCTCCAAGCCCGAAGCCGAACCCGCCTCGGAAGAAGCGGAAGAAGCGCAGGACGGGGAAACGGGGCCCGAGGAAGTCATCGCGGAGCTCGAGCAGGCGGATGAGGCGGCCCTCTTGGAAGAGGGGGCGGTTCAACCTGAGAACAGACTGGGGGCCGAGATAGCGGAGCCCGCGGTCATGGAGCCCGAGGTCGAGGAGGAGGCGCCTCCGGGCCCCGGAGAGTCTCTGACAGGCGAGGAACTGGTGGCAGCCATTTCCGCCCTAATCTTCGCTTCCCCGGAGCCCCTGGGCACCGGGCGACTGATCAAGCTGCTTGAGGGTCCGGCACGCGCACGGGTCCAGGCCGCTCTAATTGAGGTTGCGGAGCTCATGAGCAAATCAGGCTTACCCCTGGAATTACGCGAGATTGCCGGTGGTTGGCGGATGATGACGACCCCGGAGCAGGGCGACAACGTCGCGCGCCTGGTCAAGGCCCGCAAGACGGACAAGCTCTCCCCGGCCGGTCTTGAGACCCTGGCAGTGGTGGCCTATCGCCAGCCTGTCACGAAGGCCGATATTGAGGCTATCCGAGGGGTGCAGTGTGGAGCCATGCTACGCAACCTGGTGGATCGTGGTCTGGCCCGGGTGACCGGCCGTGCCGACGTCCCCGGCGGCCCCCTTGAGTACGGAACGACCAAGGAATTCCTTGATCGGTTTGGAATGGGCAGTCTGAAAGATCTTCCGAGAGACGGAGAGCTGCTCAAGGAGTAGGCGTTTTCTTGCGCCTCAGGCGGGGTGCGCCGTACACTCTCCCTCCAACTCTCGGTGCGTGGTCGTGTTGACCCCGCATCGCACCTTATTTTTAGGGGTCCCACAGCCCTGGCAACTCGACGAGACGAGCTGCAGACGAACTCCATGTCTAAGAATCGCGAGAAGAAGCACGCCGAGCACCAGGCCGAGCAACAGGCTCATGTCCAGGATGCCATCGAGCATGCCGCCGACCATCACCAGGATCACCTAGTTGAAGCCCCCAAAGGCACGAGCCGTGGCCGGTTCCTTTTTCAACTCTTCCTAGTCGTTTTCCTGCTGCTGATCTTCTCGATCACCGGCCCGATGATGTCCACGCTTTCCGGAGACAACGCCCAGAGCGGCGTAGTCTTCTTCGGTTGGGTTACGCCCGAGGGCGAGACCATCGAACTGGATCAGCGCAGCTTCATGGAGCAGAAGCAGATGTATGCGCGCATCGGAGAGATGTTGCCAGGATTGATGTTTGGTCTGGGACAAGTCGATCCCCAGGACGACTTCCAGTTGGCACGCTTCCTGATCCTCGAGAAGTTAGCAGCACGATCAGGCATCTTCGTGGCGGACTCTGAAGTTGCTGACGCGATCGTCTCGGCTTTCGGTTCTGCAGCGGGTTACAACGTGTGGATCAGCAGTCAATACAACTTGTCGCCCGCTTCCTTCGAAGGCATGTTGCGCCGCGCCTTAGTGGTCAGCCGCTTCCTGCTATTGAGTAGCTTGACTGGATCGGAAGTCCTCACCGCAGACGTCATCGAAAACTGGAAGCTGACGGCAGAAGAATTCAGTTTCGAGTACGTCGAGGCTTTGACAGAGGACTTGACCGAGGAAGTCACCGCGGCAATCATTCCCGACGCAGAACTCGAAGAGTGGTTCAACGCTCAGACCGAGTTCCAGAAGAACCCGTATAAGACCGAGCGCAGCCTCGCTGCTGACATCGCTTGGTTTGATCCGACGAGCGACAGTAGTTACGCAGGCTTGTTCGAGACCTATCCTCGCCCGGAAGAGGAAGTGGCCGAAGACATGGCCAAGACGTACTTCCAGGCCTATAGCCACATTCGCTTTCTCAAACCGGCGCCGGAGGACGACGGCGAAGAAGAGTCGGACGTAGCGGAAGCGGAAGAAGCTGAGGCTGAAGAAGCTGAAGTGGAAGACAAGTTCTACACCTTCGAGGAGGTTGAAGATCAGGTTCGCCGCGAGGCTCCTATTTACTACTCGATGGTGGATTGGTTCTCGCACATCCAGAAACGCATTGTGGACGGCGAGATCGTCGACCTCCAAACGGAAGCCACTCTATTGGGCTTCAATTACGAGCGAGTCACTCCCCGAACTCGCACGGCATGGTTGGAGGGTGAAGAGCCTTGGGCTGGTCGCTACCAGTTCAGCGCGATGGGTTCGCCGGTAGAGGGCAACTATGGCCGCCGTGTTGCCATCGAAGAGGACGCCTTGGTGATCACCAAAGTCATCGAGATCGTGCCGCCGGCCTTGCCGGCCTTCGCGGAGATTCGCGACAAGGTTGCCGAGAAATGGATCGAAGAGCGTTGTCCCGTTGTGGCCGCTGAGAAGCTAGAGGCCATTCGCGATGCCTTTGGCGAGCGTCCTGAGGAAGGCATGTTCGATACCACTGCGAGTTCAGAAGAGTTCAAAGCTGCTGTCGAAGCCGCAGGGCACGAGGTTCAAGAACGAGGCTACGCTCGTCAGTTCCCGCGCTCCACGGATGACGACGATCGTCCGACTCAGGCAGAATTCTACATCCGTTCCAAGTCGATCCTCTTCGGACTCGACGAGGGCAATGTGATCACAGCGGAAGCGACCCGTGATGGCAACGCCGCCTACTTGGTGCGCGTCGGTGGTAAGCGTGACGGCGATCCTTCAACGATGATCCCTTCTGAAGCCGATAGTTCGATCCAACAACTGCGCAGGACGGCGATCCAGGCATTCTTCAGTTCGAGCTATGGAGACTTCGACTGGATGCGCAATGAGTTCAACGTGAAGTTGGCTTCACTCGACGATCAAGACGACGCCTAAGCCTCTTCTTATTCCTCTGCAAAGAGCCCGAGCTTCCCTTGTGGAAGCCCGGGCTCTTTTTTTTTGCTCGGCCAGCTCTTTATTCGGCCAGGTTCGCGTCCGCTTGTTCTGCCAGATGTTCTGCGGCGGTCAACAGTTCTTGAGAGGCACAGGAGTAAAGGTACTCCGGCAGGATCAAAATACGGTTCTCGCGGATAGCACGCAGGCCAGCGAGTAAGGGCTCGTTGCGCAAGATCTCTTCGGCTCCGCTTCCTGATTGGCCCTCTGACTTTGAGATCAGGAAGAAGTCCGGGTCGATCGATAAGAGTTGCTCGAAGTCGATATCTGGATGGCGATCGATTCCGGCCTCTGCGGCGGCGTTGCGCATGCCTGCAAGCTCGATCATGACTTGCCAAGTGGTCCCCGCCCCGGCGGTCGTACCACCCGCGCCGTAGTTGCCATAGGGCAAGACGCGCAGGCCGCTACGTGCCGATTTATTCTGCAGCGCGCGGCGTCGAGTCTCGAGATCTGCAAGCATTTCCGTCGCACGCTCTTCTTCACCGAGCAAGCGAGCGAGGCATTCGATGTGGGCGATGGTGTCTTTCCAGGTCGCAGGAATCGGAAAGAGCACGACCGGCACATCGCGTTCGACCAAGCGATCGATCGTCGAACCGGCTTGGTAGTTATGGGCGATGATCAAGTCCGGGCGGGGAGCGAGGAGCTCTTCCGCGTCGAAGTGCTTTAGCAAGGGAACGTCTGCCCAAACCCCGGGGTTCGCCGCCAATGTAGAGTAGCTGAAGGCGGTGCTCGGTAGAGCCGCCACTCGCTCGGGGCCGATCAGCGTGATCAGCCCGTCGAGTAGGCTGGCGTTGCCCGCGATCACACGCTGCGGTTGCTTCTCGAGCAGGGCGACTCGCCCGTCGGAGTTCTTGACCTTGGCGGGAAAGCCCTTGGCTGGGGTGATCTGGGGTAGGCTTGGTTTACCAACGCTTGAGAGCGGGGCGGAGGCTTGAGTCTGCTCTTCACCGCCGGAGCAGGAAGTTAGAGAGAGCGCAGCGAGGAGCAAGAATTGGGCTAGCGCGGGAAGGCGCGAAGGGTTCGTGGCAATCATGGTTGCGGGAGCCTAGCGCATAGGGAGAATGGGCGCTTGCCATTCTGCGCGCTTACATTGCGCGCTTCCCCTTACAGATAGCTAGCGGCCTTCCTTGTCACGATCCCTGCGCTCTCCCGGCTTCATCGCCGCGACTCTAGCCATGAGCTTATTGCTCCTGGTCTATGGGTCCCTCCTCTATGGAAGCACCATGGAATTCGGCACGAGCGAGTTGCTGCGCGGCTTGTCGTTTGTTCTCGGGCTTGAAGAGTCCTCGGATCAGACCAGCGAAGCCATTTTGATTCTGCGCCTGCGCCGCACCTTTGTGGCCTTGGGGGTAGGGGCGGCGCTTTCCTACTCGGGCGTACTCTTGCAGGGGATCTTCCGCAACGGTCTGGCTTCGCCTTCCGTGCTCGGCATCAGTACCGGTGCAAGCGTCGGAGCTTCTGTCGGAATATTGATCGTGGCGGGCTACGGTCCGAGCATGGTCGTTTCTTCCGCAGTGGAACGCGCGCCGCTATTTGTGACGACGCTTTCCTTCGTCGGCGCGTTTCTAACCACACTTTTAGTCAGTGCGCTTGGAACTCGCTCCGGTCGAATTTCCGTGCCAACATTGTTGTTGGCTGGCATCGCGGTGAACACCTGCCTTGGTGCGTTCTTGGTCGCAATGCAATCCTTCGCGATGTCGGACAACTTGGAAGTCGCCAAGGCTTTGGTGAGCTGGACCTTTGGCTCGCTTGAAGATCACGGCAACGCGCGTATCGCGGTCGTCTGGTGCGGACTTGGAATTGCCATGGGAGTCTTGCCCTTTGTCGCGCGCGAGTTGGATCTCTTCGCGAGTGGCGAAGAAGACGCGGCAGCGCTTGGCGTGAACACGACCCGAGTTAAGTTCATGGCCTTGGGCGCCGCATCCCTCGCCGCGGCGTCGGCAGTTGCGGTGGCTGGGCAGATTGCTTTCTTGGGCCTCGTGGTTCCGCACCTCTTGCGCATGTGGGTGGGCAACTCCCACAAGAGGCTTTTGCCCTTGTCGCTCTTGGCGGGTGCTGCGTTCTTGCTGGCGGCGGACCTCGGGCAACGCATGTTGCTCGGCCATGCAAGCCTGCGTCCGGGAGTCTTGATGTCGCTCGTGGGCGGGCCCTTCTTCTTGTTCTTGCTGATGCGCTCACGCAAGGAGTTGCGCACGTGGTAGTTCATCTGAGCGCTCGCGGAATTGACTTCACCTACGCTGGTGAAGGCGAACGCGTCGATGCCTTGCGGGGTATCGACCTGGAGGTTCAGAGTGGCGAATTACTTGCGATCCTCGGGCCGAATGGAGCCGGCAAGAGCACCCTATTACGTGTTTTAGCGGGAATTCTGAAGCCTGAAAAAGGTGAACTCTTCGTTGCCGGGCGCTCCGCCAGCCGTTGGTCTGCCCGTGAGCGCGCACGCCACATTGCCCTCGTGCCGCAATCCTTGACGACTCTACCTGACGTCACCGTCGAGGCTTTTGTCGGCTACGGTCGCTACGCGCGCCATCGCACTTTTCGTGGGCCGCGCAAGGAGGATCGCACGGCTGTCCAATCAGCAATCATCGCGGCAGATCTCGACACTTTGGCCGACCGACCGCTTGCGGAACTCTCGGGCGGTCAACGTCAACGCGCCTTGATCGCACGCGCCTTGGCACAAGAAGCTCGCACACTCCTGGTGGACGAACCGACCAATGCTCTCGACCCCAGCCATCAACTGCGAGTGCTCAACTTACTCGCTGACCTAAGTGAGAGCGGCCGTTCCGTTGTCGTGGTGACTCACGAACTCAACCTCGCCAGCCAGTTTGCCCAGCGCGCGATGTTGCTGCACGCAGGCCGCAGTGTGGCTTGCGCGTCCATCGAAGAGGTGCTCGTGCGCGATGTGCTCGAACCCGTGTACGGTTCTCAACTGACCTACGGCTCGATGAATGCAGCGCGCGCCGGTGGAGCTCGGCCTTTCGTATTGCCCTGGGTTCAATAGCGATGAAGCGCAGGAGAAGCGCGAGCGCGTTCCTATTTATTACTGCAGTTTGCACAGGCGCTGATTGTGCTGCTCAAGCAACCATCCGACCAATCTCCGGGGTTGCACGATCATGGGATGTGACGCAGGGCGACCCCGATGGATAATTCGCGAACCTGATTCTCTACAGCGTAGGCATCGGCTCGTCGGAGTTCGAAGGCACTGGCGGGAGCCTGACGACGCAGCGCGGCGGATGGGAAGTCACACTTGGCGCATACCAAGCGGGCTCCTCGAACTTCGCCTTTGACATCGGTACGGAAGCCACCTTCTATGACTTCGGCGGGGGAGTCTCCCCGGTACCCGGCGTGCCGGATCCTTTCAACGATGTCTACGACACGCACATAGCCGGCCGCTTCCTGCATGAGGGCGAAGGTCGCTTTGACTTCTACGGCGGAGTAGAACTTGGCGCGTCTGGCGAGGATGATGTGCAAGTAGACGAGTCCGGCTACTTGGGGGCGGCCCTCGCCCTGCGCTACAACGCCGCGCCTGACTTTGCCCTCCTAGCCGGCTTCGCCGGAATGTCCCGCTTCTATGATTCGCCCTGGATCCTGCCCTAGCTGGGCTTCGACTGGCGCGTGACCGAGGATCTGCGCCTAAAAACCGAAGCTGCCGATGTGCACCTCGACTACCGTCTGAACGACGCCTGGAGCGCTGGTTTGGCCGCTGTCTACGACTTTCGCCAATACCGCCTGAACGAGGACGGACCCCTCAGCTCCGGCTCCTTTCGCGACGAGGAGATCGATGTTGGGGCCTCTCTGGCTTGGACCTTGAAAAGCGGTATCACCTTCGATCTGCGCGGCGGCAAGGTGCTTTGGCGCGAAACCACGACCAAAGACGGGGCCCTCGGGGATCTCGGAGAGACGGAGCTCAGCTCGCCCTTCTACCTGGGCCTGGGGCTCAAGGTCAGGTTCTAAGGCAGCCGGGCGTGCGACGCCGAATTACCGCGATTAAAAAGGTGCCGCCAGCTCAGAGGGGAGACTCTTAAGCCGGCGGCACTGTTGGACTAACAAGTAGTCTCTTGATCCCGAGGGCGTCATGGGGAGTGGGAGCGCAGGTTGGGGGACCTGCATGGGAACGCCCTCGGTACAACAACCTCTTCGTCTAGCCGTGGGATTCCCGTTAGCAGAATCGGCGTGGCGGACCGAATGTGGGAGTGTCGCCCGAATGCGGGTGAGGCTAGCTGCCTATCTGCTCCAGAATGTCGGCTTCCGTCCAGGCCATTAGGGTTCCGTGGGCCGACTTCAAAGCTTGCCCGCAGGCGAACACTGTCTTGAGCGCCGAATCTCCCGTCGGCAAGAGCGCTGTCGGTGTCTTGAAGATCCGACCTGAGCGGTCGAGGCCATGCAGGTCACGGGTGAAGCGTGTGACGAGCGACCAGTCGTGGCCATTGGGACTGGCGTAGAGCACTGGGCTCTGATCCCCAGGGACAGAACGGTTCTGGACTGTCGTGGAGAGTAGCCATAGCCCGTTCGAGCGGGCGCTGTTCAGCACTCGGCCGGAGGTGGGTGCCAGGCTCTCCAATTCGCCCGTCTGAGGGTCGAAGTGTTGGATGTAGTTCGTCTCATCCGGTGAATCCATCGCGAGGATCAGTCCCGATTCGAGGGGTAGCAGCGTCGTCGCCTTTGCGCTGGTCTCGCCGTCCAAGATTGGTTCCAAGGTACGGAATTCGTCCGTTGTCCACCAAAGGCCAGTCTCGGATTTATCTCCGGCGGTCAGCACCCACATGCCTTTACGAAATGGGTCCCAAACAATGCGATGGATGCTGCGGAGCAAATTCTCGGGGAAGGTGCCGACAATGTCCCACTCTTGGCCGCTTTCACTTCCATAGATGTGAACCTCTTCGCGGCCGGGATTGGGGAAGTTTTCGCCGAAATAGGTCCGGCCCGATGGGTGAACGCAGAGTCCCACAGGTTGTTTGCCTCGGCCGATTCGATGGGCAAAGGTGAATCGATCTTCGCCTCGGGCAAGAAACAACATCGAGCCGCGCACGTTGGCGATCAGGTCGCCAGAAGGAAGTGGGACTATGCCCTGAATCCCGGTGCGCAAGATGCGTTCCGCCAGGGAATCGCGGGCAAGGGTACGTTCGATCAGGTCGCCTGGCGCACGGGCGACCGTTTGAAAGGTGTTACCGCCATCCAGCGACGTCACTAGCTCCAAGCCGCGGCTGGCGTAGAGCGTCTCTCCTTCGATATGCAAGACTCGACTTTGGCACCGCAGTTCGGGGCTCAGGCCTTCAGCAACGCATTTGGGATGCTCGGGAATCCAAGGGGACATAACTAACTTCACTCTTTTCTCAGCTCAGCTGATCCAAAGGGTCGCAGGGAAGGTGGGGCAGTAGTCCATTGTCACCGGCACGTGAACTCTGTAGTGGGTCAGCCCAGAATTGTCACCAAGATGGACTCTGTTCCCGGCTTTGTCGCGTGGAATTCCGCTAACCAGTTCCCGCAGGCTATTTTGGGGCACACGCGACCAGGAGCAGCGAGTGGCCGAGGGGCAAATTGTATCGCCGTGACAGAACAAGTTCCGTACAGAAGCCAAGGTACATGGCGCTATTTACGAATACTGGAAGCTTCCAACTCAGGTTGGTCGTCTGTCGTTCTATGTTCGTAAGTTCGGTGCTTTCGAGGGCTTTGGCGGCCATGAGGAATCCTGCGATGATCGGAAAGAGCAGCATGTTGGTGAAGGTGCAGCGCCGGATCGAGAGCTGCGAGCGCTCAAACAGTTGGAGTAGCGCGGAGCGTGAGTAGCGCCGTCGGTGGCCAGCGACTCGGTCGTTGTTACTGAATAGCCAGGGATGGGCGGGAACACTGAGCAGCAAGTATCCGCCTGGTGCGAGCACCCTCTGTGCTTCGGCGAGGGCCAAGGAGTCGTCGTGGATGTGCTCGATCACATCGAACATGCAGACGAGGTCAAAGCTCTGGTCGTGGAAAGGGAGATGTGTGGCGCTGGCGGTAAGGCCGCGCAGGTGTCCCCGCCTCCGGCAGGTTTTCAGTGCATCCATTTCGATCTCCGTGTGGAAGACAACGCCGGACAGTTGTTCGAGTTCCCCTAAGAAACCTCCTACGCCCGCCCCCACATCCAGGCAGCGCGCCGGCTTCGAGTCACCGATAACGCTACGGAGAATTTCCAGGTAGACACGACGCCTGCCGCGAAACCACCAGTGTGTAGCTTCCAAGGTCTCGAACTGCTCGAAGGCTGTGGGATTCATCGGCGCAATTCCGCAACAACTATCAACTCATCGTGCAAGTTGATGTACGTGGACCAATCGCCACCCAATAGCGGCTGCAGGATCGCGGGGAGTTTGCGATGCAGGCGAGCACTGCGCTCGACAATGAAATTGCCACGCACATACTTGCCCGCGTCTCGGCTGCGAAGTTCGATGAGTTGGAAGCCAGCTTCATCAAGGACGCGAGTGAGGGTGTCCTTGTGAAAGTGAGTCAAGTGCTCTCGATGCTTGAAGTGATGCCAGCGGCGTCCAAGTGCGCGTGCAAATAGCGAGCGGATGTTCTGAGTTTCGATCACCAAGCGCCCGGACGGTCGTAGCATTCGTCGTACCTTTATCAGGGCTGCTTTGGGGTCCGGTAGGTGCTCGAGCACATCCCATAGGGTGACTATGTCGAAGCTCTTTTCCGGAAGCTTAGCGGCTTCGAGCGTGAGGTTCAGGACGACCTCAGCCCCCAACTGTTCGCGGGCGCAGAGAGCGATCGGAAGTGAAGGTTCCAGGCCGGTCACCTCCCAACCCTGCATTCGCAAGAGCTGAAGAAAACTACCCGTGGCGCAGCCAACATCAAGCGCTCGTCCAGGCTCGGGGAAGAACCGTTGAAGTGCTGACCAGCGCCGCTCGAAAGTCTTTCGGATCAGATCCTGATCGCCACGGTAGTCGCCGTACCCGTGGGTGCGCGGGTTCTCCGAGCTCCAGTAATCTGCGCCGTAGACTTCGTTTATGAGTGCCTCTGGAGCCAGCTGCGGGCTCACATAGGTCAATCCACAATCCAAGCAGTCCAGCACGGAGTAGGGCTCGTCCTGAAAACGCAAGCGAGCTTCAGTGGACCCGCACAGGGCGCATTGTGGCTCGCTAATTCTTGGCTGTGCGACGTTTTCAAGCATGCTTGCCGCGGGCGGCTGGGCCCTCGAACACCAAAGCTACTGAATCCAGCTCCAGCGTTGAAGCAGAGATAGGTTGGCCGGAATAATTTCCGGATCTTGATCTCTCTCCATGCCCGCCTGCGCGCAGGTCGGTGTGCCGCGAGCACGGCCTGGATCAAGTCGCCGTCCCCTGGTGGGGGTCGAATTTTCGCTTCACCTTTGGGGTGTGAATCTGCGACTTTCGCCCCACCCTAAACCCTGAAGCCCAGATACACCCGTACGGGAGCCCAGCCCGGTTCAAGCCGCCTGAACCAAGAGTAGTTTCAGCACGGGCTGCTAGCCTCGGCCGAAGGCTCCAGGATAGACTGCTACTCCGATGAAGTTTCCCGATTGTTGTCGTCTACTGCCGTCTCTTGTTCTCGTTGCGTTTTGTGTCGTGCCCTCGGGGTGCGGCTCGGCGAACGAGGGTGAGTCGCCGTCTACCAGTATCCTGTGGATAACGGTCGACACCCTGCGTTCGGACCACATGGGTAGCTACGGCTACTTTCGCAATACGACGCCTCGGATCGACGCGCTCGCGGCCAAGTCGTTCTTGTTCGAGGACTGTGTTGTGCCGATGGCAACAACCTTGCCCTCGCATATCTCCATGCTGACGGGAACCTTGCCCTTGGAACATGGAGTCTTAGCCAACGTCTCGCACGGCGGTAAGCGCTTCGTCCGTTCTGAGGAGCTGGTCTCCTTCACGGAAGTGCTCCGCGACGCAGGATATGCCACCGCAGGTTTCATTAGCGCACGCCCCTTGCAAAGCTGGACGGGGGTTGACGTCGGCTTCGATCACTACAACGGTCCGGAGGAGAAGGAGCGTCGCGGTGAAAAAACGGTTGATCTGGCAATCCATTGGATGCGCGAACAGCGTGCGCAGGAGCCCGATCGTCCCGTTTTCCTTTGGGTTCACCTCTTTGATCCCCACGCACCCTTTCGGCCTGCGGATGGCTACGCCGGTAAGTTTCGGTCTGGTCCAAAGCTGGATGCTCACATCGCCGAGCGAGAGTTCGAGCTGGTTACCGTGGCACACGGAGGAGCCGTCGTTCGAACCGCAGAGTCCATCAATAACTACGATGCAGAGATTCTCTATACCGACGCCCAGGTTGGAAGGCTGCTAGACGCGCTGAAAGAGGAAGAACTCGAAACGCAGACAGTGGTGATGTTCAATACGGACCACGGCGAAGGGATCGGCCAACACGGCGTTGCGCGCCACGGCTTGATATGGAACGAACAGGTTCAATCGGCTTTCATCCTGCACGTACCGGGACAGTCAGCAAGGCGGATTGCGACTCCGGTTTCTTCGATAGATAGCTTCCCCACGCTGCTTGGCCAAGTCGAGATCTTAGGATCAGAACTGTTTCTCGAACAGTGCACGGGTTCGGATGCCTTGCACGGGGGATACTCCGGCAGCCTGCAATGGAGCCAAAGCTCTGCACGATTGCTCACCTATGGACAGGAAGTGGTCTACTCAATCCACCGCGAAAAGTGGAAGTACCTTTGGCTGGGTGAGGAAGACGAGGCGCTCTACGATCTCGATGGAGATCCGCATGAGTTGAAGGATGTGGCCGGCGAGCACCGAGAGTTGTGCGAGGATCTTCGCAGCGCATTACTTGCAGAACGCGCGAAACAAGAGCAGCGCGGGCTGCTCTTTGGTGCCGGTGCTGTAGAAGATATCGACGCCGATACCCTTCAGGATCTGCGCGACCTGGGATACACCGGGATGGATCCGTTGGAAGAGTCGACTGAAGACTAGGTTGGGGAGGGGACGGGAAGCATTTGCACGCTGGAGGGGTAAAGCATTTCGTGATTACCGCAACGCGCCTCCAATTCGAAGTGTGGAGATAGGCCGTCGCTGATTGGGGTCTACTTTTTCAGGACTATGGAGCAAGCAATGAAATCAGGCGGGGAAGATGATGAGGTCGTCATTCTATTCGATGGGCCTTGTGCGCTCTGCAACGGATTTGTGGGCTTCCTGGAGGCTCGCAATGCGTCGGGGGGGATGACCTTTGCATCGTTACAGTCTGAGCTCGGAAAGCGCTTATTGGAGGAGTCTGGACTGTCTGAAGTGCCTGGCTTGGACTCGGTTGTCGTGCTGGCGGATGGAGAGAGCTTCACGCACTCGGCGGCGATCTTGAGGATTGCGAAAGGGCTCGGGCCGGGTTGGAGGGCTTTGGGGGGAGTGGGTTGGTGTGTGCCGCGTGGTGTGCGTGATTTTCTGTATCGGTGGGTTGCTGGGAGGCGGAGTGCTTGGTTTGGTCGGGGGTGAAAGTACGAGGCTCAGGTGGACGGCCACGCATGCTCCGCAAATCTACGCTTTTGGGTTCGGGGGCTTTTGACCGGGCGGCGTGGACTACGGGTTGATTGGTCTTGGTTGGTTGCAGTTGAAAGGCAACTGGGATTGGAGAATCACGGGGGCTTCGCAGAAGTCTTCTACGGGAGGGTCTGGAGTTTGCGGGGGGTGAGAACTCGCGGCGAGTTTTTAGATGCGGCTCTTGGGCGGAGGTTTCGGATAAAGCTTAGGTTCTGGGGGCTTTCGGCATTCGGAAAGAGTGCCGAGTTCAAGTTGCGGGTAGGTTGTCGCAAACGGTCTCTATTCGGCAAATGGACGCATAGTTTGGCACTTTAGTAGGGAATGCGCGGGGCTCATGTGTCTATGTATGTATGCAAAGTCAAATGATGTTTCCGAATGGTTGGGGTGGTTGGCGAAAGGGAAGTGGTCCTCGGAAACGCAAGTCGGGGGTGGCGCATGTGACGAGGCCGCGGGTTAAGAAGAGTGATGTGATGCATTTCACTTGGAAGTTGCGGAAGGAGTTGCCGTCACTGCGCAACAGCTCGGCGGCTCGTGCGATTCTTGATGCGCTAAGGAAGGCCAAGCTCGCGGGGCTGCGAGTCATTCACTTCTCGATTCAGAACGATCATATTCACATGATCGTCGAGGCTCCCAATCGCGAGCTCTTGGCCAACTGCATGCGCGGACTCGGCTGCCGGATCGCCAAGGCTTTGAACAAGGCCTGGAACCGCACGGGCAAAGTGTTCGCTGAACGGTTTAACCAAGTGCTTGTGGAGGGCTTTCAACAGGTGCGCAACGCATTGCGCTACGTTCTAAACGACCACTTGAAGCACAAGCAGGAATCAGAGGCTGGCCGTCCCGACAGCTATTCCTCCGGCGACTACTTCGACGGCTGGAGCGACTTCAAACGCCTACGCGACCCAGACGGCAAGAACTCCGTCGTCTGCACAGGAGGCTGGCGAGTCGCCCAAGGTTGGAAGAGACGCTGCGCCCCATTCTCCCTTCGCCACGTCCCTGGCTAATTCTTCTCAAAGCAACCGAACCTAAAAACTCGCCACGAGTTGTCACTCCCCGCAAACTCCAGATCTCAGTTGCTCTTCAACTGCAACCAATCAAGACCAATCAACCCGTAGTTCACGCCGCCCGCCAAAAGCCCTCGAACCCAAAAGCGTAGGTTTGCGGAGCAAGCTCCACCGTTCACCTCTGAACAGCCCGCGACCTTCTACCTTCCAGCTCTCCCCGACTAACCCACCGGCGCGACCTTCAAAGTCACGCGAAAGTACGCACCGCCGCCAGTCCGGTCTAGGATTTCGACGTTTCCACCAATGGCCTGCGATTGAATCTTAACCAGGTGCAACCCAAGGCCTGTACCTTTCGACTTACGCGTGGCTTCATCGCCCAATCGGTAGAAGGCTTCGAATACTGATTGCCGTTCTTCTTCTGGGATGCCGGGGCCGCGATCGAGGACTTCAAGGCTGGCGATTCCGCCTGTGAAGATGGTACGCAAGAGAACCTCTTCGTCCTCGGTACCACCTTTGCGGGGGGGGGCGTACTTGAATGCGTTCTCGACCAGGTTGATCACGATTGATCGAACTGCTTCGGGGATCATCATGACCCTCGGCATCTGCGGGTCGAGGTCTACTTGCAAACCTTTGGTCAGCTTCCATTGGCGGCTGACGATGCCGGAGATGAACTGATTTATGTCACCGGCTTGGGGTTTGGCTTTGCCAGAGGCGACTTGGCTCTTCTCAAGGACACGTTCGACCATGGTTTCCAGGCGGTGGGCTTCCTGGACGATGCGGCCATAATATTCGGCGCGTTTTTTTTCTGACGGTGCCCAACCGTCGCGCAGCATTTCTCCGTAGAGACGAATGGCGGAGACTGGCGTGCGCAATTCGTGCGTGATGGCGGCGACGAAGTTTTCTGTTTGTCTCGCCTGTGCGAGTTCCTGTTTGACTGAGCGCAGGAGCAGCACAATGCCCGTGCTCAATGAGAGGAGGAGCATCGTCGCCACAGCTAAGAACCAGCGCGTTTGCCGGTTATGTCGCAGCGTCAGACCCTCGGAGCCGACTGAGATTTGTAGTTCGCCGAAACTGGAATCGCCCGGATCGTAGGTCTCGAAGCCTAGTTCGTCGACTAGGTAGAGCTTCTCTACGACGTGATTTGCGTTTGTGACAAGTGACGGTGTACCGCTTGAGTGTAGGACTTCCGGTTCGCGTAGCACTTGCGCGGCGATCTCCATCGGAAGCTCCGAGAACAGCCATTGGGGATCGATGAAGAAGCCCTGGACGAGCGTGGCACCTTCCGCGAGGTTGGAGTAACACGACGGCATTTTGTGCAGATCCGGAATACCGTCCACCAGCACCGTTCGGGTGGCTATGAGTCGTGGTGTTCCGTCATTCTCCAGGTAGAAGCGCACGTGAAAGTCGAACTGATGGACGTCTACAAACTCGCTCTCAAGTTCGATCAGGGTGTGACGTTCGCGGGAGAGGCAATCAAAGTCCTTCTCCTTGCTCATGTTGACAACCAGGACCGAAAGTGGAACCCGGTAGGGTTCGGATACGATTTCATAGCGCGTGGCGCGCGTGGGGAAACCGTCTAGCCAGTCATTGACGATTAGGTCTTCGACGGCGAACGCCAGATCCTCACTGCGATCTTCCCATTCTTCCCAACCCTCAAGTGCGCCGCCGAACAACTCATAGGGTGCATGCAAGGCCTGGTTGAAGTCCCAGGCAAACCACCCAAGGATTCCATCGGGGGCGGGTGATTGGGTCAGGTCCGAAGGCACGAAGGCCAACTCTGATCCGAGCAGCTCCTCCGGGTAGACCTGGCGTTGGTACTCGGAGAACTCGCGCGTGCCTTCAGCATCGAGTAGAGACACTAGTCGGGCGCGTATCCCACTTATTAATCGTCCCCGGCTATCTTCCGCGAGAATGGGAATCTCGGCAAGTTCCAGGGACTGTTCGTGGGCGAGTTGGCGCCAGTGCAGCCCACCTAAAACGAAGGTGGGCAGCACGAGGAGTAATAAGTAGAGACCGAGTGCGGTTCGTTTCTTTGCTAGTTGTGCCAACGGTAGCCTTTGCCCCGCACTGTCTGAATCAGCGTGGGGTGGCTCGGATCGGGCTCTACTTTGCGGCGGAGCCCGACGATATGGATATCGACGGTCCTGGTCTCGACCTTGCCGTTGGAGTAGTGCCAGACATCGACAAGAAGGTCGTTTCGAGTGACCACGCGATCTCGGTGCTGAATTAGATAGCGAAGTATATCGCCCTCGCGCGGTGTCAGCGGTACGAGTCCTGTAGGTCTGTGAACTTCCAGGCGATCGAGATCGACTTTGATCTCGTCGGTGAGATCCATGAACGTCGGCGGAGCGCTGTCCAAATCGCGACGTCTGAACTGTGCCGTTACACGCGCAACGAGTTCGGCGGGGGAGAAGGGCTTGGTCATGTAGTCGTCAGCGCCCACTTCGAGGCCTTTCAACACATCCGGCTCTTCTGCTCGAGCTGTCAGAATCATCACGCGCACGTCGAGCTTTTCACGTCTTAGTGTGGCGAGCAAGTCCAAGCCGTTGAGGCCCGGTAGCATTAGATCTAACACGATTAGGTTGAAGTCGCCTTTGCGCACCATGTCCAAACCCGAGGGTCCATTGTGCGTCATCTCGACGGAGTATCCGGCGTGCTGCAAAGCATCCCGTATTCCAACCGCTAGGCTTTCTTCGTCTTCAATCACCAAAATACGTTCTGCCTTCGTCGTTTCGGTTATTGCTTTGGGGGGGGTCTGGGACATGTTCATGGCTTTCCTGAGAGTTGGGCCTTTTGGACGCTCGCTCCTTCTGCCAAGGCGCGACGCAGAGTCAGTACGAGTGCTAATAGCCCGAGTTTTCGCTCTGGTACGGGAAATTGCAGGATCGATTGAATTTGTGTAAAGCGGGGGGCGTCAACTACCTAGCAAGCGCTAGTCATCTTTACTCCCGCATTGAAGTACGCAGCCGGGCCCGAATCCACCAAGACAAACCCGGGATACGCGTAAAATGAGCTAAAAAGGACGATTCAAAGCCCAGAACTGTCCCAAGTGCATCATTCAGAAGCGGCGGTAAAGATCGAACGTCGCTCATATGGGATTTCTTTCTCGAAGAGAGGATGTGTAATGGACTGAACCGCCAGATTGCAACGAGTGGCAGGAGCAACGAATTGAAGGGTCGTGCGTCTATGATTTCGAACCCCGCAGCTTCGAGCTTCTGCTCCAATTCTTTGCCCCGATAGCGTCTGACGTGGCCTAAGGCGCGATCGTGGGCTGCGTAGAGCTTCGGGTGGGCTGGAACTGTCGTGATCAATTCACCTCCAGGCCGCAGGCAACGCGCGAATTCCCTGACGGCTTGAACGTCGTTTTCGAGGTGTTCGAGTACATCCAATGCTGAAACTAAAGCTACAGAACTCGAACGTAGCGGAAGGGTTGTGGCATCGGAACGAATGAGTTCGGCGCGCGATTTCCCAGACAAGCAATGCGATAGTGCTATATGGCTCCGGTCGATTCCGATCACTTGCCGTGCACCGCAGGTTTCGCGGAGCAGTTGCAGATTGCGACCAGTGCCTGCGCCAATGTCGAGCACCGGGCCTTCCGGAGCCATGCGATTGGCATCGACTAGCCATGGGCGCAGTTCGTCACGCCGCGCCTTGAACCAGAAATGGTCTTCTTCCAACTCGGCCATGCGCTTGAATTCATCGGAGTTCATGGTTGTCGGTAGCCGCCGGTCCGGAAGTTCCAGCCGATGCGAATCACATCGACGAAGGCTTGGAATGCGTCGCCAGGCAGGCGAACTCGCGTGTCGCTGCGATGGGCCCAGATGACCGGCAGCTGTTCGATACGAAGTCCGAGGCTACGGGCGATCGCAATCAGTTCCACGTCGAAGGCCCAGCGTGCAGTCTCAAGATCCGTGAAAATTCTCCGTGCCGCGTCGTTCCGGTAGGCCTTGAATCCGCAGGTGTAATCCGAGATCAGACCGCCTACCGAGAGTCCTGCGAGTAAGCCAAAGCTTCGGCCGAGGAACTCGCGGACGAAGGGTTGGCGCTCTTTGATTGTGGAGGCGGGGAGGCGGCGATTGCCGATGACGAGCGCGGCGCCCTGCTGGAGCTTTTCAAGCGCTAGAGGGAGAACCGCTTCCAGATCCGTCGAGAGGTCCGCATCGATGGTCGCAATCCACCTGCCCTCGGCAACTTGAATACCGCGCTGTATGGCGGCGCCCTTGCCGAGGTTCTTAGAGGTCGAAATGGACTGAATACGGGGGTTGTTACGGGCGATAGCAGTTGCGATCTCCGCCGAATCGTCCGACGAGCCGTCGTCGACACAAATCAGCTCGAACTCCGGCTGAATGCGGGCGAGGGTAGCCAGCAAGGTCTGCAGGGACTCGGACAAGCAGGCGCCCTCATTGTAGAAGGGCAAAATAAGAGAGAGTTCGGGGCCGGGCATGTGGGCAGGGTAGCTCGACTTCGCGGGCAGTTCTATGCAGGGTTCTCTGGAGTATCGGTGCAAATGCCCCTCGCATCCCAACTCCGCAACCTGTAGACAACCCTTGCTGTGTCCCACCTCAATCCAAAAGAGCTGTCGCGAGCGATCGTTTGTGCGCTGATGTTGGCCCTCGTTACGATCGGTCAACCTCTTTGGGATTCGGACACAATATACCTGGCGACGGATACAGCGGCGGTTCAGGCGCCCTGGAGTGCGCCCGGGACTGTGCAAAATTCTGAACTGTCGGATTCCGGAGTTGCCTTCTACCCGCACTACCGAAGGGTCTCAGAGGCTTGGCGTGGCGCGGGCAAGCCGCCGCTTTGGAATCCGGACATCTATGTGGGGGTTCCGTTACTAGCCAATCCACAGTGGGGCGTGCTCGATCCGCAAGTGCTCCTGCTGGTCGTACTCGACGCCCTCGGTGGTCAGAGGCTCTTTGATTTAGGCTTCGCGTGGATGGCCTTCTTACGCATCGCTGCGGCGGCGCTCGGAGCTTACCTCCTCGCTCGGCGACTCGGGCTGCAGACGATGGCAGCGGCGTTCAGTGCAGCGAGCTTTTCGCTATCGGGCAGTCTGACTCTCTGGCTGGGGTTTAGCCTGGCGCACGTCACTCCGCTCTTGCCCTGGGTTTTGCTCGGCGTCGAGGCTTTGCGAAGCACTCTTCGTCCGGCGCGAGCCTTCTTGCTGATCGCGATCACGCTTGCGCTCGCGATCTACGGTGGTCATCCGGAGGTCGCTTTCTTTGTCGGTTTGACAGCGGGGGGTTGGTCGTTCTCTTTGTTGGGTGAATCACGCCGACGTTTCGGTGTCGCTATCGCTGCGCTGTTGTGTGGTGTGCTTTTGGCGACCCCGCTCTTACTTCCATTCGTTGAGTACCTGCAAAACTCGGGTGCGCTGGTTGCTCATCAACTTGCGCCAAGCGCACGAGAGGTTCCTGATCTGCTTGCACTTGGAGCTCTACTATTCTTCGGTGGGTTCTTGAAGCGTTGGCGCAAGTTTTCTGCGCAAGCGGAGTTTTCAGCGGTAATCGTCGCGCTTCCGATCGCCTTGGGCCTCTTGGGTTTCTTGATCGTGAGCACGGGACGCGGAGCGCAGCTCGACTTGGGATTGGCGCAGAGTGCGTCGATTGAATCTGGCAGCGTGCGTCTCTCCTTCGCCACTCTTGGGCTTTTCCTGGTTGCGCTCTACTCTGGAGTTGGCGGCCTGCCAAGGGCACGTTGGCTCTTGGCCATCGGCATCACGAGTTGGATGCTCTCGAGCGGATTCTCGGCGGTCGTGGATATTTGGCGTTGGATTCCATTGGTAGGGCTGTCGGCGCCGGAAAGGGCTGGCTGCAGTTCTGCATTGTTCCTATCGCTCGTAGCCGGCATGGCGCTTGAGCGCACCGGAAGCACCGGACGTTGGGCGGCTGTCTTGTCGCTCCTTGCTCTCGTGATCGTGGCCGAAGTGCGTGGGCGCACGCAGCCAATGGGCCAACATTTGGCGCGAATTGAACGTCCGCACGAAGTGATCAGTTACACCAAGTTCCCGCCCCGTGTTTTGGAAGAGGGCAATGGCTTCCTGGCGGGAGTCTTGCACGGTAGCGTGGACTTGGACGAGTTGCGATTACGATTTGAGTCCCTCGATACTGAGGGCGGAGTCTTGTCGAGTGCGGGCTTCGAACGCATTGGCAGGCTGAGCCCGACTGACGTTCCGGGCGAGACAGCCTTTGACTTTGGTGAGTTGGAGTTGCGCTCTTTGGGATCCGGAGATTGGCGGTTAGTGCTCGACTTTCGCCGGGATGACACGGTCTTCAGCCAACGCAAGGTAGCCATGGTGCACGTGCCCGGATCGCATGTGTGGAACGCCCTGGGCCTTGGGCTTGGGGTACTCACATGTCTCGTACTGATTGTCGCTCGGGGGCGCAGGGGGCAATGGCTACTCCTGGTAGTGACCATTACAAACGGCGTGGTGCTTGCCCGTGACTGGAATCCAGCCGTGCCGCGCGCGCAGCACTTTGGGCCGGCGCAAACTCTCGATTTCATCGACGAACACTTGGCTGGAGAGAGATTCTTGGCAGAGCCCGGGATTCTCCCTGGCGATACGGTGCTCTTGACGCAGGCTTCGACAATCAACGGTTACGATGCGATGGACGTCGCCTCCTTTGATGGCTACCGCAGCTTTGCGTTGAAGCGCGGAATGAACCCCTTGCTCGATTGGAATGCCAGAGGCATGGATCTAACAAGCTCCGCCTTTCGCCTCTTCGGGGTACGCGCACTGCTTTTCCATGAACGTGCTAACCTCGCAGATTGGTCGCTTGTAGCAGGTCCAAAAGGCGCAGACGCCGAGACCGAGCTTTACATCTATCTGGCGAATGACGCCATTCCACGAGCGTTTTGCGTCGGCCAAGTTCTGAGCTTGAGTGAGGCTCTCGAAGATCCAGAGCAATTTGATCCGCGTACCCACGCTTTCGTTGAGGATAGCTTTAGCTTTGGAATCGATCGCCCGTTCAGCGACAGTCGCGTGCAGCAAATCGAAAGATCCGCGGAGCTGCTTACGTTCGAGGTGCAGCTTGACGGCGAGGGCTTGTTCATCTCTACGGAACAACACTTCCCTGGTTGGCGAGCGACAGTCGATGGGGAGCCACGTGAGATTCTGCGCGTCGACTCGATCTTCCGCGGCGTCTTGCTCGATGCTGGAACCCATCGCGTGCGATTTGAGTACAAGCCCGAATCTTGGAAGCTGGGCAAGCTGCTCGGCCTCTTAGGCCTGCTCTTGACAGGGCTCGGCGCCTGGTTTGTTACTCGTCGCCCGCTTGCGTGACGCCCATCGAGAAGAGAGCGGCTGAAGTCCAGCGCGGCAAGACGGTCCAGTTCAGCCGCTTGAGTTCACTGATCTCAAATTGCTCGCGCGCTTCGGCTTCCGAACCTTCAAACCAGATGCTCGCAGCATGCTCGAGGCGCGTGCGTAAGGGACCGTCGGGTGCGTGGTAGTCGCGCATGATGCGTAAGGCTTGGAAGTACGAGCGGCGCGCATCCGCCCACTCTTCAGCTTCCGCTTGACCTCGCGCCCAGATGACACCTGCCAAAGCCCGGAAGGCGTCTGCCACCATGCGGTTCCCGTTGCGGCGATACTGCGCTTCGATTTCCCAGGCATCCTCGCCACTGAGTTCGCTGAAACGCGAGTCAGCCCGGTAGAGCATCGGCAGAGCTTCGTCCACTTGCCCGCGCAGTAGCAGGCTCGCGGAGAGTTCGAGCAGCCATAGGTTGTCGTACTCTCCAAGTGCTTCGAGGCGTGAGACTTCCGCGAGCGACTCCTCGATCATGTTGGACTGAGCGAAGCACATAACTCGGTTGCGCGCCAAGCCAGGATGGGTTGAGTCGAGGTCCAGGGCTCTGTCAAAAGCATCGCGCGCCTCACTTCGGCGCTGGAGTCGCGCGAGCACGACGCCCTTTTGCATCCATGCCTCGAATCGCAAGGGGCGTAATTCGAGCACCTTTTCCCAGGTGAGTAGGGCGCCTTCAAGATCGCCGTCGCGACCCTCGCGCAGACGCGCTTGCATGCTGAGAGCGACCACAGAATCGGGACGAGCCGCGAGTGCGGCCTCGACTGCCTCGGCTTGTGCGGTCACACTTTCGGTCTTCCCAATCTCCGCTATTGCGGAACCGTGACGCCACGAACTCCAGGCAGCGGGTGCGGACAAGAGGAGTAGCACAGCCATCGCAAAGGGCGCGGCCTGAGCTCTATGCTTGATCTTCCATCTCTTCGACGGACGCGACAGATGCGGTCCAAGCAAAGAGCCTATGAGCAAGAAGCTCGCGAGGGATGCGAGCGGGTTGTACAGGAGTGGTGCGTTGAAGGTGGCGCCGGCGATCGTTCCAAGGGCGCCCAAGGCAATCGTCGCGTCAACCGCATCGCCGTGTTTCAGCTTGCGAAAGCCCGCCAGAAGAACGCTGCCCAGGAAGAACATCCAGCAGAACCCTGCTAGCACACCGCCCTCCAACCAGGGCAGCAGCCAATCGTTATGGGGGTTTTCAACCTCGGTGTTCTGTTCAATCTTGTGCTGCCAAGTGGAGAGTTCGAGCTCCTCCTGATCGCGATACTCGGGGAAGTGCACGGCGAATTGACCGGCACCCGCGCCAAGCAGCTTGCGCGCCTTGAACATCTCAAAGCTGGCGAGCCAGATTCGGCCACGAACTTCAAAGCCGCCGAAATGCGTTGCGGGTGCTTCGGTGCTAGCGACCGTAGCGGGCGCTGGAGTGGGATCGCTGGAGCTGAACTTTACCCATCCGGCTCCAGCAATCGTCAGGATCAAGACTCCGAGAAGTCTCGATCGTGCATTCACATCGAGGGCTTTTCCGAGGAGGAAGGCTCCCGCGGCCGCGAAGGCGAGCAACAACAAGCTCGCAAGGACCGGTGCTAGGAGCGCGTGTAGCAAGAACAAGCCGCTGGCGCCCATGCCGATCCAACGCCAGCGCGTTGTTTCGCGAGCCCACATCGTCATTCCGCAAAAGGCTCCGGGAAGCGCAGCGCCCGAGAGCTCACCTGAGTTGCCGAGAACACCGCTCCAGTCTTGCGTGGCGTCAAAGAGCGCAGGAAGGGTCAGTAGAATTGACGTGGAGGCCAGTCCGCGCACGAGCTTCAGTTTCCCAGCCTGCGATAAAGAAGCAGCGCCGGTCGCAGCGAGCGTGGCGATCAGATAGGTCTGGAGCGCGCGATCCATCTCGAGCGAATCGGACTGGACTCCGAAGGCTATCGGGAGGAAAAGGGCACCCATCAACAACAGGTATCGTTGGTGGGGAAGGGGCCGAATGCAAAGCAGCCAGAGCGCGAGGGGCGTTAGCAGTAAAGCGCTGACTGCGGCCGCAGTGGCTTCTGTGGTTGCGAAGTCGCCAGCGAAGAAGCTTGGCTTTGGCCAAACCAGGAGTACTAGGGGCAGGATTAGCAGCCAGGGCAGGATTTTAGCCTGTGGTACTTTTGAACTTTCCTCGGCTGAATCCATCATGGCTTCGTGGGACGACTAGCGCAGGAGGGCATTCCCCAAAATAGCGTCGACAAAGGCCTCTGGCTCAAAAGGTTCAAGTAGATCCACCGATTCACCCGTGCCGATGAAGCGTACTGGAAGGCCCAAGGAATCTTTGATGCCGAAGATGGCTCCACCGCGCGCGGTTCCGTCGAGCTTGGCAATGATCAGACCGCTGACGTCTACCGTTTTGGTGAACTCGCGCGCTTGAGTGATTGCGTTCTGCCCGTTGGTGCCGTCGAGAACAAGCCAGGTCTCGTGAGGCGCGTCGGGGATGACCTTACCGAGAACGCGTCGCACCTTCTCAAGCTCGCTCATCAGGTTGACTTGCGTGTGCAGGCGCCCGGCAGTGTCGATGATCGCCACATCTTTGCCTCGTGCAACCGCCGCCGTCACCGTATCGAAGGCGATCGCCGCCGGGTCCGCGCCATCTTTGTGGCTCCGAACGACTTCTGCGCCCACGCGATCGGCCCAAGTCTCCAGCTGATCCGCGGCAGCTGCGCGGAAGGTGTCGCCCGCGCCAACGATGACGCTCTTGCCCTGGCTGATGAAGCGGTGGGCGAGTTTGGCGATACTGGTTGTCTTACCCGAGCCGTTGACGCCAACGATCAACAGCACCAGCGGCTTCTTGGTGAAGTCCAATTCATGTGCGGGCTGCACCAGCTTGCCGAGCAGGATCTCGCGCAACTTGACGCGCACATCTTCCTCGCCCTTGAGTTCGCCACGCTTGTGCTGGCGTGCGAGTTCTTGCGTGATCTCGGTGGCGACTGGGCCAATGTCTGAGGTGTACAGCAGCTCCTCGAGTTCATCGAGCAGCGCGTCATCGATCTTGCGTCCACCGCGGAAGAGCGCAGAGATCCCATCAGAGAGGGCCTCGCGCGTGCGCGTCAATCGTTGTTTGAGGCGGTCGAAGAGGCCCAATTCTCTACTCCTCCACTCCCTTCGCTTCTCCGGAAACTGTGCCGCTCGCCTTCAGTTCGCGATTCATGATGCGGTCGAGGATGCCATTGATGAAGGCCCCCGAGTTCTGAGTCGAGTAGCGCTTGCCGATCTCGATGGCTTCATTGATCGCAACCTTGGGCGGGATGTCTTCGCAGTTGAGCAATTCGTATGTTGCGAGCCGCAGTACGTTGCGGTCAACAACAGCCATGCGCGAGATGTTCCAATTTTGCGCAACGCGCTGAATCACTTCGTCGATCTCGTCGCGAGACTCCAAGGTTCCTGTGATTATTCGCTGGGCGAACTTGCGCGTTTCGGCGTCGCGTTCTTCTTCGCGCAAGAACTCGTCGGATTCCTCGACCGGCTTTTTGACTAGGTCGGCTTGATAGAGGAACTGCAGGGCCAGTTCTCTTGCTCGGGTACGTTTCTTCACAGTGATTTAATTGGGCGTAGGAGTAGTGTTCGATGAAAAACCGAGTGGGCGTTTTCCTTCGGGGGTTGCGGATGCCGTGTCGAGGGCAGCCAATACTTGAATAGCGGCGATAGCGAGTTCGCGGCCCTTGTCTTGCTCTCCGCCATTTGCGGGGGATAGGGCACGTGCGCGAGCTTGTTCGATGGTGTTGCAAGTCAACACGCCGAGCAGCACGGGCTTGTCGGTTTCGAGCATGACGCTGCGGATACCATCTGCTGCGCCATGAGATACATAGATGTCGTGAGAAGTCTCGCCCTTCAAGACCAACCCAAGACAGATCACCGCGTCAACATCTTTACGCCTGGCGAAGCGTCGTGCGACGATCGGCAATTCGAAGGCACCTGGTACTTCCGCCACGAACATGTCCTGGCGGGTCACGCCGGAAGCTTCAAGCTCATCCTGGGCCGAATGCATCATGGCCGAGGTTAACTCGTGGTGAAACGTGGACACCACGAAAGCAATGCGCGCGCCGGGGCGCTGAAGTCGCTCGCGCTGTGCCAGTCCGGAATCGGTGGCCATGAGATTGAAAAGGATCGGGAGGGATAGGGTCGCGTGTGAGGCGCGGCATTCTATCGGAGGGAGCCCTCCTGGCAACCACTGATCCCTCTATTCCAACGCGCCCTTGGGCTCCTTCCGCACGACTGTGCTTACCCCTGATTTGGCGTAGGCTTTGGCCGCTGCAGCAACGTCGAGCACAATCGTGTAAGAGAGCGGCACAACCCAGAGGGTAAAGAATGTGCTGAAGGCCAATCCGCCCGCCACGCAGGTGCCGAGGGCGCGGTAATCGATGCCGTTCGAGGGTGGTTCCGCCAGGACCATTGGCAAGAGGCCGAAAATCGTAGTCAGGGCGGTCATCAGGATCGGTCGCACCCGGCTGGCACCGCCTTGGAGCACTGCCTCGCGACGCGACATCCCAGCCATGAAGAGTCTGTCTGTGCGGTCGATTAGCACGATGCCGTTGTTGACTACGACTCCGACGAGAATGATCAGGCCTATGTAACCGACGGAATCGAGCGCCGTGTCTGTGAGGTACAAAGTCCAGTAAGCTCCAACCATCGCGAAAGGGATGGTGAACAGCACTGCGAAGGGCTTGATCAGAGACTCAAACAAGATCGCCATCAAAAGAAAAACGAGGACGACACTGAAGAACAGCGCATTGCGCATCTCTTCCAGTTCCTGGTTTTGCCGGTTACGGACGGACAGGTCGTCGCCGAAGTGGAAGCCGCGCGGCAATTCCATTTCGCGCAACTTTGCGTAGCCCGCTTCCGAGACGGCAAGTTGCTGGTTGGGACTGTCTACGTGCCCAATGATCGTATGAGACACTTGGCCATTGTGACGCCAAATAGTTCGCGGTCCACGGCCGAACTCAAGGTCTGCAACGCTAGCCAAAGCAATCGGCCCGCTGCTAGAGAAAATCGAAAGGTCGCGCAGGGTGTTGAGTCCAGCGAGCTCCTCTTCGTCGTATTCGATGATGAAGGGAATCTCGCGCCCCGGCTCGTGGAAGCGCGGCAAGCTGAACCCGCGCAGGGCCCAGGCGATGTTCTGCAAGGCGATGTCTGCTGTGACGCCCAGTTGCCAAGCCTTTTCCGCGTCGAGCGCGACGCGAACTTGGGGAGGTGCGTCTTGCAAGGGGGACTCAAGCCCGTTCAAGCCAGGGACAGTTTTGAGGAGTTCCAAGGCTTCTTCGCCCAAGCGCGACAGTGTTGCTTCGTCTGGACCGAGTAGTTGGAAAGCAATCGAAGTGCGGCTGCGCGTATCTACTTCCTGTTCGCCGTAGAGCCGCAATTCATGTCCGGGAAGCGCAGGGCAGAGATCCTTGACCCGTTTGCGCCTGGAGTCCATCTCGTCTTCGCTAAGAGCCTCATCCCAGTAGAGGCTCATATTTCCGCTGTCGTTGTCAAAGCGGCAAGAGAGGTGGTCGAATCCAAGCTCTGCTTGGTGCGCGTTGAAGATGTCTTCGTAGCGTTCCATCTCGCGGCTGGCTTCACGTAGGGTGAAGTTGTCCTCAAGCTCGATGCGCATCTCTAGTTCTGAGCGGCTTTCGTCCTCACCAAAAGCTGCCACAGTCATATTGTTCAGCGGCACGGTGACGGACATGGCGGCGAGGATGGAAGCGCCGACTGCGAGGAGTCGGTGGTCCAAACTCCAACGCAGGAGCCATGCGTTGGAACGAATCGCAACTTCGATGAACGAATCCGCTGGGGCCCGCTGAGACTTAGCTTGCGCTTGAAGGGGCTGGTTGTTCGCCGCTAGCTTTCGCCTCCAAATCGGAGTTCCAAAGGCCAGCAAGCTAGCTGCAACTACGGCGCCGAAAATCCAGAAGTAGACGATTCCCTCGACGGCTTGGCGGGTTGCATTTGGGGCGATGCCTTCGGTCAAGAAGCCTTCAAGGCTGCGGGTGCTCAGGCCACCTTGACTCACCTTCCAGGCTGCGAAGCCAAGAATGCCAAGGGCCAGCGGCCAGCGTAGGGGAGTGAGTATTGCGAGCAGGAAGCGCTCGATATGCAGCAGACCCTTGAGCGCAACTCGTAGGAGCCAAAGTGTCACTTGGCCAAGCTTGTTGGCGACCCGAATCGGAAGGGAGCCGATTGGCGCGACCCAAGAGGCTATACGTTCAATGGCGGGGTGACGTGGACCAACGATGCGCGCGGCAACTGCAGGCAGGAACACAAGTGCGACCATCAAACTGAACAGGAGCGATACGCATAGCGGCAAACCAAGCGCACCGAACATGATGCGAATGATTGGATTGCCGGACATGAAGATCAGCGGCAGGAAGACGACCACGGTCGTCATGGTTGCCAACGAGACTGCCAGGCCAACTTCCGAGACACCCTCCACCGCCGCGGCGATCGGCGTGCGCTTGTTGCCGTGCAGACGTGAGATGTTCTCGATCACGACGACGGAGTTGTCTACCAACATACCGATGCCGAGCGTGATGCCGGTCATGGTCAGGATGTTGAAGGTGCCGCCAGTGAAGTAAACCCAAGCCAGTGAGAGCATGGCGGAAACCGGGATCGACAAGGCGACGCAGAGCGTGACGCGGACCCGCCGCAAGAACACGAATAGGACAAGGGCAGCGAGCGCACCTCCCCAGAGAGCTGTGGACTGCAATTGTGAGAGTGAGGCTTCGATCAGATCGCCTTGACTAAAGAGGACCATGAACTTCAGGTCGCCACCGATGCGCGGATCCGCTTCGAGTTCGTCTAGGGCTGCCTGAGCACGACGGGCCGTCTCGACAATGTTGGCAGTGCTCTCCTTGCCGATTTGCCCAAAGTAGGAGTACTGCCCGTCGATGCGCGAGAGCCTATCGCGCACGGTCTTGACCTTTAACACCTGACCGATGTCAGCGATCGTTTGGCCATTGCCAATCGGGTAAGCCTCGATTTCTTCGATCGAATTGAAGCGCATATTTGAGCGCACCAGGACTCGCTGACCGCCGTCCTCGACTTCGCCCAAGGGGGACGCGAAGTTGTCCGATGAAAGTCGCTGGATCAATTCGCCAATGTCGAGATTGGCGGCTTTAACCTTCTCCTCGTCGAGCAGGATGCGGATCGAGTCGTCCAGCATGCCGAAGAATTCGGCTTGGCTGATGCCATCGATAGCCTCTAGCTTGCGCTTGACGATGGTGTCGACCAGGTAGTCCGCTCTATCCGAGTCGTTCGAGTGCAGGACAGCCAGCCACATCAGCGGCATCTGGTCGTTGTCCCAGGACCAAACGACGACTCGTTCTACGGTGTCGGGCAACTGCGTGCGTGCGCGTTCCAAGCGATCGCGCAACTCAGCCTTGGCCACATCCATGTCGATGTCGCGTTCGTAGTAGACGCGGACAGTCGCGCGGTCTTCACGCGAGGAGCTCCACACGTCCCGGATGCCCGAGAGCGTCCGAATCTGTTCTTCGATGACTCGGCTGACCTTGGTCTCATTCTCGTGGGCGCTGGCTCCGGGGTTGACGACGATCACGCGCAGCCCGTTGTCCTGCATGCCCTTCGGCATCATTTCGACCGGGATGCGGATGTAGGCGATGGTTGAGATGACCATCAAGGCAGCCATGATGACGAAGAGCATCACCGGTCGACGAACAGCTCCACCGAGCCACTTGGAATGAGGCTTGCTTGTCATCAAACGGTCTCCGAATCAGTGGGGCCGAAACTCTGCTTAGGCATGATGCCCATCAGCAAGGAGTAGGCGACGGGGATTACGATCAGAGTCAAGAGGGTCGAGGTCAACAAGCCACAAACTACGGTGATCGCCATTGGCGCGCGAATCTCTGCACCCTCACCCGCTCCAAGATCGCCCAACATTGGAATTCCCGCAAGCCAGCCGGTCAGTGGCAAGAGTCCGAGGGCGGTTGTCAGGGTCGTCATCAGGATCGGACGCAAGCGCGCGTGACCCGCTTCAATCACAGCTGCCTTCAATTCGAAGCCTTCACGGCGTTTCTGATTGATTCGATCAACGAGGACAATCGCGTTGTTCACCGCGATTCCCGCCAAGAGGATCAGACCGATGAAAACCACAACTGAGACGGGCATGTCAAAAGCGTAGAGCGCGAAGATCACACCGACTCCTGCGAGGGGCACAGTCATCATGATGATCAAGGGCTGCACGAGGGACTCGAATTGGCTCGCCATCACCACGTAGACCAAGAAGATCGCGAGGAGCAAAGCGAATCGCATACTCTCCATGCCCTCTTCCATCTCGCGCTTCTGTCCACCGAGTTCCACGTAGACATCGTCCGGCGTCTCCAGTCTGGCCAAGGCGTCTTCAATGCGTGCATTGAGCCTAGCCAGATCAAATCCTTCGCTCTCGGCCGAGAGGACTACGGCACGACTATTTCCGATGCGGCGAATCTCAGCCGGCCCGCGCACCAGTTCGACGGTCGCCACTGTATTCAGCGGCAGGGGTGTCTCTGCGGAGGGATTCACCGTCAAAGCTAAAACATCATCGAGGGTCCGGAGAATTTCTTCGTCGCCTTGCACGCGGATATCGATGCGTTCCTCACCTTCAACAAGGCGTGTTGCAACGTTGCCCAGGAGTTGGTCGCGAACAAGACTCGAGACCGCTCGTAGGTCGAGACCGAATTCGAGCGTCTTTTGTCGATCGAAACTCACGCGCGCTTCCGGGTGCCCGTCGCGGATGGTCGTGCGCAGGTTCTCAAGGCCAGGAACGTCCTTCAAGAGTTCCTCGACCCTCTCGGCAACAACACGCATGGAGTCGAGATCATGACCTCGTATTTCGATGGCAATAGGAGAGTCCAGAACGAAGGGTGTTGGGCGCGCCATGTCGATGCTGCGCACCTCGGGGTGCTCTTCCAACATTTGCTGGACCTGGAGCATGATGCGTTCTTCGCTGGCGATGTCGCGCGTGGCTTCGTCAAGTCGTACGGTTAATCGAGCCGTGTTTTCGCCTTCGATGTCGCGCGTCAAAGTGTCGGCTTCGACACCAACTGTGAGGGCGGTTACGGCAACACCATCGATTTTCCGCACTCGGCTTTCGATGGCCCGCAGGACTCGCTCGGTATTGTCCAGTGGGCTCTCCACTCCGAGCCCAATGTTTGCGGTGAACTCGCCCTGGTGAATCTCCGGCAAGAGCTCAACGCCCAAATGCGGCAGTTTTCGTAGGGCGCTCCAACTGAGCAGCCCAAGCGCGATGATAACCAAAAGCGGGTGGGCTAAAGCGCCACGCAGAAACGGCTTATAGGTCTTCTCGGCCATGTTCCAACCGAAGTCGAAAAGCATGCGGAAGGGCAGAGTGAGAATGCGCAAGACTTGGCTGACCAGCCAAAAAACAGCTGCACCAAGAGCGCATGCGATCCATAAGGCCCAAAGTGACAGGCGCCCAAAGAATAGCAGCAAGCTCGGGATAAACTGGTTCCAGCTGAATTGCATTTCGCTGAAGAGTCCCGGAGGTTTGCTTACGGACTTCATCATGGTGCCGAAATCGCCAGCCAACCAGCCGCGAGATGCGAGCATCGGAATGAACATCACCGCAACCAGCAAGGATGCGAGTAGTGAGGAGACAACGGTCAGTGCTTGGTCGCCAAAGATTTGGCCTGCAATTCCGTGAACGAAAACGATCGGCGCGAACACAGCAACCGTCGTTAGCGTCGAAGCGAAAATCGCGCCCGCGACTTCACCCACTCCGCGGATCGCCGCGTCGCTCAAGGAGTCGCCCTCATCACGACAACGAGAGATCGATTCCAATACGACGATGGCGTTATCCACCAGCATTCCAACGCCCAAGGCTAGCCCGCCGAGGGACATAATGTTGAGCGAGACGTCCAAGAGGAACATCGGCACAAAGGTCACAATCACCGAGATTGGAATCGCGAGGGCGACGATGACGGTTGATGTGAACCTGCGCAGGAAGAACCACATAATGCCGATCGCGAGGAAGGCCCCGAAGATGGCCGCTTGCTTGACGTCTTCGATTGCAGCGCGAATGAAGGTCGACTGATCCGAGAGTACTTCAACTCTGAGATTATTGCGTAGACGCCAGGCGAGGTACTCCTCCTTGCTACGGTCGCGCCAGGTGTGCGCGTCCTCGTCCTTATTATCACGCTCGCCCGAGGCGAGCTTATCTGTGTAGTCTCTTTGTTCTTGTGTGCCAAAGACGCGCTGCTTCATGCGGTCCGCAACGTCGACGATGTTTGAGCCTGCTTCGCGATAGATAGCGATTTCAACCGCTTGCCCGCCATTGAGACGCGTGATGACTTCGCGTTTTTGGTGGGTGCGTGTGACCGTTGCCACGTCTCGGATACGGATCACCGCATCACCACGTTGAACGATCGGCAGGCTCTCGATGTCCTCCAATCCTGAGAACTCATTCAGGGTCCGCACAAGATAGTCCGTCGACCCTTCGCGCAACATGCCCCCCGAAGCATTCAAGTTTTCGGCTTGGAGTCTGGCCGTAAGCTCAGAGGGATCGATCCCGTGGGCAGTGAGTTTGAAGGGATCGACGCTGACGCGTACCTCTTCCTCGAGCCCGCCTCGCACTTGCACTGCCGCCACGCCGGGCAGGGACTCCAGTTCGCGCTTGATGCGATTCTCTGCGGCCCAACGCAACTGAATGTGATCCGCTTCACTGCTGCCGCCTTTGGTGCTCGTAACGCCGAAACGCAGGATCGGGTCGAGGTTCGGGTCGTAGCGCAAAATCAAAGGACGGTCCGCATCCCTCGGCAAATTGAGGCTGTCGAGTTTGTCGCGCACGTCCTGCACGGCAAAGGTCATATCCGTGCCCCATTCGTACTCGAGCACTACGTCGCTGAAACCGGCGCGACTGACCGAGCTGGCGCGCACGAGGCCGGCAAGGGTTGCGAGGGATTCTTGGATGCGTACAGATACGCGGTCTTCGATGTCCTCCGGTGCGGCGCCGGCCCAAGCCGTGCGCACCGTTAAGGTCGGATAGCTGATCTCCGGTAGGAGATCCATCGGCAACTTTGCGAGGGATACGAAGCCGAAAACTGCGATGGCCACCATGAACATGGTGATCGCAACGGGTCGCGTGGTTACGAAGGCGAAGGTCGACGAGCCAAGTGCTTTTGCCTTGGTTCCCGTCTGTTCGTCTGTAGATTCTGGATCCTGAGGAGTAGCTGAGTCCATGGCGAGTTCAGCGACTCTCTTCGTCGGTGGTTTCTTCGGTCGCATCAGTTATCTGGTCATCCCAGGGACTGATTTCAATGTCTTTGCCGTCTTCAAGCTCGCGGTTACCAACAACGATGATGTCCATGCCAGCTTCTAGGGCCGCGCCATTCTTCGGAAAGACCTCAACGTACTCATTGCCGGAGAATCCCTCGGTGAGTTCCACGCGGCGAGCCAGGTTGTTTTCTGCGACGAATAGGATTGCCGCGTCGCCTTCGCGGCGCAAGGCACGCTTGGAGACGGTCAATGCGTTCAGATGACGTTCGGTGACCAAGCGCAATCGTAAGAGCATTCCAGGCAAGAGCCGCATGCCTTCGCTTTCTTCATCCAAACGCACTGTGACGCGGAACGAACCGGATGTGGCGTCGATGTTTGGGCTGATGCGCTCGATGCGCCCGGTGAAGGTGATGCCGGGCAAGGCTTCTGACTCTGCGGTGACTTCGATTGCTTGAAAGCCAAGGGCCGCTCCATCACTGGCACCAGGGCCAATGCCTGTGAACAAGCTGAGCTCGCGTTGCGGGCGATAGAATACTGTGCGCAAGTCCGACAAGTCAGTAATCGTGAACGCTTCAACCGCCGAGCTGACGTTGTCGCCGACTTGGATTCCGCGATCGGTCAGGACGCCGTCGAAGGGCGCTATGAGTTCCATCTGCTGATGCGCAACTCGCGCGCGTTCGATTGCGAGCTTGGCGCGCAAGATTGCAGTTGCCTGCGTGCGAATATCGATCTCGCTGCTATCGCGTGCCAGGATCGTTGCGTCCAAGTCTTGCGCAGCCGTGTCCATCGCGAGCTTGAGGTTCTCGATCTCAAGCGCCGAGATCATCTTGGCCTCGTCGTTGCGTGTAAAGTCGCTCTTCGCTTGTTCGAAGCTCAGCCGCGCCTTTGCAATCTTGCCTTCAGCATCGCGCTTGCTGATCTCCCCTTTAGAAGCCGCTTCCTCCGCTTCCTTGAGTCCGATCTTGGCGTCATCCAACTGCGCCTGCGTATCGCGTTGGTCCAAGCGCGCCAGCGTCTGACCCTTTTTGACGTGATCGCCCTCCTCTGCCAAGAGCTCGACCACAAGGCCTGAAGAGATCGGCTGAATGATCACATTCCGCTCGGATTCGACCACGGTAGTGGTCTCGAGAGCGCGCTGCATCTCCTGGCGAATGGCTGGGAGGACCCTGACTTGCGCCGCCTCGTGGCGTTTCAGCTGGCCAGCCGTGTTGGCTGGTTCAGCGGCGGATGTGCCTTCAGAGTTGGAATTACCGCAAGCGGCCAAGGAAACTAGGAGGGGGAGCAGCAGAAGCTGCCGAGTGGCGGGGATGCACATAAGGGACGGTATCGGGTTGGCCGTTGAAGCCGAGCAGATTTGGACCTGAGGGGTCGCTACACTGTTAAGCATGCGTACCCCTAAGGAAGCTGTTTCGATCATTCTGGAGCGGTCCACAGCTCAGCTTGAAATTGAGCCCTGTGTCTTGCGTGAAGCCGTCGGCAGGGTCCTCGGAGAGGCCGTCGACTCGGACATCGACTTGCCGCCCTTCGAGAAGTCTGCCATGGACGGTTTCGCTGTCCATCGTTCAGACTTCAAAGGTCTGCAATCTGGGTCAGAGTTGCGTTTGAAGCAGCTGGGGGAATCTCGGGCTGGGGAGCCCTTTGACGGCCCTATTGGCCATGGTGAGTGCGTCGCGATCTACACGGGCGCAGAATTGCCCGCAGATTGCGATGCGGTCGTTATGGTCGAAAAAAGCCGTCAGGACGGCGATTTTGTGTTCCTAGCCGACGATCCAGCCGATCGGCAGCACGTTTGCGCACGGGGGGAGGACCTCCGCAAGGGCCAAGAGGTCTTGGCGGCTGGCCGCCGGCTGACACCTGCGATGGTCAGTGTCCTGGCTTCCGTTGGTTGCGAGCCGGTTCCCGTCGTTCGCCGCCCGCGCATGGCGATCTTGACCAGCGGCGACGAGCTGATCGAGCCCACGCAATACCCCGGCCCCGGCCAAATTCGGGAGAGTAATGTCCTTCATATTGCCGCCCTGGCGCGAGCGGCCGGCGCGGACGTAGTACGGGCGGGAGTCGTGCGCGACAATCTCGAGGGCCTAATCGAAGCCTTTCGCTCGGCGCTCGAAGAGTGCGATGTCTTGGTCACCACAGGTGGAGTTTCGATGGGGAAATACGACCTCGTCGGCGAGGCACTCGAGGCCGTCGGCGTCGAAAAAGTCTTCCACAAGGTCGCCATCAAGCCTGGAAAGCCAGTTTGGTTCGGAGTGGCGGGGGAAACTCTGGTCTTCGGATTACCGGGCAATCCCGTCTCATGCTGGGTTGGTCATGAAGTCTTCGTGCAGCCCGCAATCGCCAAATTGAGTGGTCTCCGCGAGGAGGAGTGGATCGCTCCCCTGCGCAAGGGTCGTTGGGTCGGATCCAATACCCGCTTGAACGATCGACAGCAAAATCTGCCGGTGACGGTCGTGCAAGGAATGGACGGCGTTGACGAATTGGCGACGGTTCGCTGGAAGAGCTCCGCAGACTTGGTCGGCCTATCGCGGGCTGAGGGTTTGGTGGTGGTGCCTCCTGGCGAAAGCTTGACAGCTGGCGACATCGCCTACTTCCGCCTTCTTGGCTAGATCGCCGCTTGAAGACACTCAACCCCATGCGGCGCTTCGGATACCTAGCCCTCGCCTACGCGATCTATGTGCTCGCCGGGCCCGGAATGCTGATTCCTGAGGGCAGCCCGCTGGGCGCGTTGGCGCTGATTCCGTGGGCTCTGTCCGCTAGCCGGCCGGGGCCCTACAAAAAACGCATCGAGTGGCTTTGCGGCGGAATCGCTTTCACATCGCAAGTGGCGTGGATGGGGATCGTCTTCTGGTTCTCGATCCTTTGGCTGTTCATCGGTTTTGGTTGTTGGGCGGTTTGGGGTGGCTGGTTGATGAAGCATTTGGCGCGGGTTCTGCCGCTGACCATCGCCACGCCCCTCGCTTGGGTAGGATTCGAAAGTTTCCTCGCCTGGACCCCACCCCCGATTGGCCTCTCCTGGCTGCGACTG
The DNA here is from genome assembly GCA_047639675.1 of Planctomycetota bacterium. Taxonomy (GTDB): domain Bacteria; phylum Planctomycetota; class UBA1135; order UBA1135; genus JABACD01. Next base: position 88,834 of record JBLIOI010000001.1, read on the forward strand.
GGTCACTATCTCTGTGACTGGCCCGTCCTGGCCGGGTCGGGGCGGGTTTGGGGCGTTGTTGGCCTTGGATTCCTTCTGGCGACAATCGCTGGGTTTGGAGCGGAACTTTATCTCTCGAAAACGGCAAGGGAGCCGGTCAAGGTGGCCCGCGGGTCGTGGATTGCCCTAGCTAGCGTCCTGGCTTTCGCGCTCCTCAGTTCATTCATTGTCCGGCCGCCAGGGTCCAAGCCAGGACCGCGACTATTATTAATACAACCGAATATTGCCCAGGCCCGCTTGATGCAGCGGACCCTGACTCGCGAGGATCTCTTCATGGAGTCCTTGGACTTGACTCGCGAAGGTCTTGAAGAACTCGCCGCCCGGGGAGAGCGCGCGCCGGATCTGGTTTGTTGGAGTGAGACGATTCTGCCCTACCCAGTAGCGGGCGAGAACCTGAAGGCAGAGAGCGCCGCTCTTGAGATTGCTCCCTGGCTGTCCTTTCCCGACGGAACTGCGCGAGAGCGTTTACAGGCCATCGGTCTTCTGGAGCGCAATGAAGCTGGGACCCTGCGCTCGATTTATGGTGGCGACTTGGGCTTCGGACGTTCGATTCCTTTTGTGCTCGACAAGGACACGGCCTTTTTCTCCGGCGTCCAAACCTTCATTTCACGCGAAGGGCGCATGCGTCGCACGAACTCCGCGATCTTGTGGGGGAGTGACGGCAAGCGCTTGGGCAGCGCCAGCAAACGCCACCTCGCGCCTGGCGGCGAGACGATGGTGGGCCTCGAGAGATGGCAATGGGTGCGCGACATCATTTGGGAAGTTGCCGGATACGTGCCGGATTTGGCCCCTGCTTTGGAATTGGAGACACTTGCCCTTCCAGGTGTGGACGGCCAAAGCTGGAACTTTGGCGCCACTGTCTGCTTCGACAACGGATTCACCGACGTCTACGCGGAACCCCTACGCAAGGGCCCGCTCGACTTTCACTTGATCGTTTCCAACGAGGCGTGGTACTTGGCCTCTCAAGAGTTCGACCAAATGGTGGCCTTCACGCGCATGATGGCCCTGTGCACGGCACGCTCCGCCTCGCGTTGCTCGAATTCAGGCATCAGCGCGGGCTTTGGCATGCAGGGGGAGGAGTTGGCGCGGATTGTGGTCGATGGCCGCGATCGCGAGGTGCGTGGCACCTTGGTCGTCGATGTGCCTGTTCCTGAAGCTGGCGCCGCTGCGCCGCGCACGCCTTTCATCTGGCTCGAGCCTTGGCTCAAGCCATTTGCCGCCCTCCTGCCGCTACTTCTGATCGTGTTCTTCCGCCGGAAGAGCCGTTTGCCCGGGCTGAAAGGGTAACCACCTCTGTTAAGTGGGTTAGTGCCGCCGAAGCAAGGCTTACGCGGTCTTGACCACGCAAAGTCTGCTCTCTATACTCACGCCCCGCTCCTGGGCCCTCCAGCTTCGATTCGAGCCAAACCCCTTGAAATACAAGGATTAGGCCTGATTGCTGGACTGACTAGAGCGATCCCCTAATGCCCTGATGTGCCTTCCAGGCTCAGATCGGCGCGCTGCGATTCAATTTCAAAGGTGGCACCTACCCAGGTGTTTTCGATGGACTGGCTTCGACAGCGAGAATCCTTTCACGAATCGTCCCCACCGATCCTTATACTCCACGCCGCTCTAAAGCCGACTGCTACGGCCGACCGTCCTTATGGACGGATCGACTGGGTTAGATCGATCGGCCGGACGGATCCCGCACCTCATTACGAATTCTCATGAGCCCCATTGGACGGATTTTCATCGTCTTGAACCTTATTCTCGCCGCTGCCTTTTTGTCATTCGCTGCGCACAACGTTGCGACTAGCCATGACTTCAAAGCACAACTAACGGACGAGACAACGGCTCACGCTGCCACCAAGGCAGACCTAGACGCCCAAGTTGGTCAACTTCGCGCTGATCTCGATACCAAGAGCACCGAAGCAGACACCTTCCGATCGGACCTCGATGACTCCAAGGCTGAAGTCGAGCGCAAGACGGCTGACAACACTGACCTAGAACGTCAGGTTCGGGAAGCCAACCAAGTCAACGAGCGAACCGCTGGCGCCATTTCCGATATCCAAGGAACCCTTGGTCAGATCGAAACCGCCAAAGACGAGGCTGTCTCTGCTCGCCGCGAAGCTGAGAACGAGCGCGACGACGCTCTTTCTTCTGCTCAGGACGCCACCACACGTTCCGAGGAGCTCGAGGCAAGCAATTCAGGTCTTGAGAAGCGCATCACCGACCTCCAGGTCGAGCTTGTGGCAGCTTCAGCAAACTCTGACCAGTTGGAAACCCAACTCGCAACCTTGGTTGACGTCACAGGTGTCAGCTATAAGGACATTGCTGTTCAAGAGCAGATCGACGCTTCCGTCCTTCAGGTCCTCTACGACGTGAAGCCCGGAATCCTTTCCCTGAACAAGGGGAGCAAGGACGGCGTCTTGCGTGGTTACACCTTCGAGATCTACGACGGCATCAACTACAAGGGCCAGGCCCGCGTTGAGAACGTCCGTGAAGATATGTGCACCCTGCTGATCCTGCGCACCGAGCAAGGTCAAACCATCAAGGCCGGCGACAAAGCCTCGACCCGCCTTTAGGGCGCGGTCATTTAGGAGACTAAAGAGATATGGCACGTAGCAAAGCACGTAGCGGCGGGGGTGGCGGAGGCCGTCAGTCCAAAGCCAAGTCACGCAAGCCGGCCCCTGTGGCCGAAGTTGAAGTTGTCGAGGAGTCCGGTGGGCTCACGATCGACGATGGCATCCCGATCGTGACCACGATTCTTCTGTTGGCTGGAATTCTCTTGGTCGACTACGTTCTTGGAACGCAGTACGACGCCGGGAAGTTCTTCTAGGGCTGAGTCCCAAAGCTGAGCCCTTCCTCGGAAGGTAGCTTTCTTTCACGCGCAAGGGCCGTGTTCCAATAATGGAACACGGCCCTTGTTCACACCCAGAGGCCCTTTTGACGGTCCCATTGCACCCTCCTAGGAAGCGTGAAGACCATGGGGGAATCCCCCTGCCAGATTTCCTTTGAGAGAAGCCGCAGCGGACCGGTTGCGATCCTTGAACGCGATCGGGGCGCCGTTACACTAGAGCCAACGACCGTGTGCGTCGGCGGGCTACAGGGGTGATAGAAGCGTTTGTCGGGCTTTCCGAGCGTTCTAGGTCTCCGCAGTCATACCCCACCGGTCCTGAGTTCGAATGGTGAACTTTCTAAAGCCCATGGAGTGGGCCCTGGGCCGTTTTTCGGTCGATATGGGCATCGATCTCGGTACGGCTAACACGCTGGTGAGCGTGCGAGGCCGGGGCATCATCTTGAATGAGCCCAGTGTGGTCGCGGTTCGAAAAGACACCGGCGAGGTGTTGCTCGATGGAATGGCCGTCGGCAATACGGCCAAGGCCATGCTCGGCAAGACTCCCGGTTCGATCGAAGCCATCCGCCCCCTGCGCCACGGCGTGATTGCGGACTTTGATGTGACGGAAAAGATGCTGCGCTACTTCATCACGAAGGTGCACGAAGGTCGCCACTGGGTGAAGCCGCAGGTCGTCATCGCAGTTCCCGTTGGAATCACTGCCGTGGAGCGTCGCGCGGTGATCCATTCCGCTGAACGTGCAGGTGCACGCAAGGTGTACTTGATCGATGAACCGATGGCCGCTGGAATTGGATGTGACTTGCCTGTGACTGAAGCACGCGGATCATTGATCGTGGACATCGGTGGTGGAACGACAGAGATCGCAGTCTTGTCTTTGGCGGGAGCTGTTGTCGCGACCTCCTTGCGAATCGCCGGTGATGAAATGGACGACGCGATCGTTAGCCACTTGCGCCGTCACCACTCACTACTCGTCGGCGAGCAATCCGCTGAGCGCATCAAGTTGACCATTGGGTCGGCCTATCAGATGGAGCAGGAACTTTCGATGGAGGTGAAGGGGCGCGACTCCGTCACCGGTTTGCCGCGCAAGACGACGGTGACCTCGATTGAGATTCGTGAAGCTCTCGAACAGCCCGTGCGACTCATCTGTGAGGCCGTGCGTTCCATTCTTGAAGAAGCGCCCCCGGAGATCTCCGCGGACTTGGTCGACTCAGGTGTGACCTTGGTCGGCGGCGGCGCGCTCTTATTTGGCATCGCGGACGCGGTCAGCGCCCACTTGGGCGTTCCCGCGCGCGTCTCGGAAGATCCGCTAAGCGCTGTGGCGCGAGGCACAGGTATCTTCCTGGATAAGTTGGATGTCTTTTCGCAGGTCCTCGCGGCCGAAGACCGCTGATCTGAGTTGTGACACGGGACTTGGGTCGCCGGCGAACGATCTACTTCGTCCTCTTGGTTTTGTGCGCCGTGCTTTCGCTGCGCCCAATTCCTCTGATTGCCGGTGGAATCGAACTGTTGTTCGTGCCCACCAGGCTGATCGCCGAATTGGTTGCACCTCTGGCATGGCTGCGGAGCAGCGAAGTTCGAGCCGCAGAAGAACGCATCGACCTGGAAGCGCGCATCGTGCGCGGTGCCGCAGAGATACTCTTGGAAGTCGAGCAGGCGAGTGCCTTGCCGACACGACTTGAGTTGCGTGTGGGACGGCGGATGATTCACGGCGAAGTGATTCGCCGGAGTCGTGGCAATCTAGACCGCGTAGAAGTACGCGTTGCGTCCACCGCGGGCATCGTGCCCGGCTTACCGGTGATCACCGGTGACTACTACGTGGGGCGCGTTGCAGAACTCGATGCTCAGGACTCCAGCATGATCCGCGTTGATCTGGTGACGGCGCGTGGATTCTATGTGGGAGCTGCTGCCGGGCGTCGTGATTGGCAGGGCGAGTTGATCGGGAGTGAGGTCGAGTTCGTGGTTGGCGGATTGGCCAAGACGTCAGCGGATGACCAACTCTACCTGGAACTTCACAACCCAACCCTGCGCGGCATCAAGACCGGTGAAGTTACCGTTTCGGAACCCGCAGATATGGACGCGGAACTCGCGAAGCTGTCGCGCGGATTTCTGCTCGGGGAGCTGCGCACGGTGACTTTGCCGAAGGGCGCGAAATTACCGCTGATTCAATCGCCCTTGGACTTCGCCAGCGGGTTATTTCAGTTGATTGTCTTGGCGCCGGAGAGTGATCTGCCGGAAGCAGAGGTTCTCGAACTGGACACCTTTGTTGCCGAGAATTGGATCCCCGTCAGCACGATTACGCGCGGTGACATCACGGCCACCCGCGAAGGGAGGCGCCTGTCCGGCGGCAGTTTGGCTGGCCTGAAGAAGGGTCAGGCTTTGGCTCTGGGCGCGCGACTTGTCGGGCGTGTGGGAGAGACAGGCTTCTTGACAGCCGACCTACTCAGCCTTGGTGACGTGGGCTTGCGGCTAGCGGTTCTTGCTGAAATTGAAGGCGAGGAGGCCCCGCGACCCTTGGGTGAGTTGATCTCGCTGGGGCGCGATCGAAAAGATGGCAGCTTGCGATTCCAATGGACCTGCCGCATCGACTTGGGCAAAGGTAGCGAGGGCGAGCGGCTTCAAGCAGATCTCTATACAGGCTCTGGCGAAGACGGCGTTCCGCGCGGCTTGTACATTGGCTCGACGGAGTTACCGACGACCCGTGAGCCGCATCTGCTTCGCGTTTGGCAAGATCGCGCCGTCGCCGACTTGAATCACGTCTTTGCTTGGAAGGGACCTGAGACCGATTCGGTTTCGAATTCAAGCCTCGGAGCCGGGCAATGAGCTTCCCGGCTCGTTACGTCGGGTGGCTTTGCTTGGTCGTTTGGTTCGCTTGGATCCACGCCTTACAGGAGCGCATGAGTGTCGACGACACGTTTGCTTTGGCTACGCCCGACCTCGGCATGGTGCTCTTCGTTGGGCTTCTCGGATTGGTGCGCAAGGGGGACGTGTTCTTCTTGGCCCTTGTGGCCGCCGTGGGGCGTAAGAGTTTCTCAGTCGACCCGAGCTTGGCGATCCTCTGTGGTTTCTTGGGGCTTGCGTGGTTGGCTTCGCTTTTGCGTGAGATTGTTGAGTTGTCGAGCCCCTTGTGGCGCGCTTTGCTCGTGGTCCTTGGTGCCTGCGGATTGTCTTTTTGGTTGGAGCTTGTGCGCTACGCGAACGTTGGATCTGCCCTGCCGCAAATTGATAACTTGCTGCCCTTGGCCTTTACTAGCGGTTTGGCGGCTTTGGCCCTCGGTGGAGTATTTATTCGTTTACCGGGTCTGACTGCCCTGAGGGCGAAGGAATGATTGCGGGCCGCCGGTTTACGCCGCTGATCTTGTGCGTCATCGTGGCTTTCTTCGGGCTCGTCGTACGGCTCTATCAAGTGCAAATTGAGGAGTACACGATTTGGGCCCGAGAGGCCGCAAATATGGTGCGCAAGTCGCAGACGATTCCATACCTGCGCGGGAGAATTCTCGATCGCAACGGCGACCCATTCGTCCAGGACGAAGAAGCCTACGCTGTGCGTTTTGTTTATCGTGACTTCCGTCGCAACCATCCGCTGGGACAAATCACTCATGCGCGTGGAGCTTTGGAGAACCAAAGCGTGTCACTGCAGGCGGCTGCACTCGAGCTGGAGGCTTGGGGGTTGTTGCTCGTTGAACAGCGTGCAGAAGACATCGATCGCTTTGCGCGGGGAGACGCCGTCGAACTCTGTGGGATTCAGTTTCCAGCGGTGGAGGGTGGAACCGATCGTCGCCGAGCGCGTGCCGCCGAATTACGTTTCTACACACGCGGACTGCTGATCGCCTCCAAGCGCGATTGGCACGAGATCAAGAAGAAGCTGAAGAAGGGCAGGGAATTGGACTCGACTTGGCTGGAGCTCGTCGCATCCCAAGAGGGCAGCAGCGTAGAGATTGTACGTGAGCGTGTGCGCACGCGCATTACCCGTTCGATGCAGCGCTTGCAGCAGCTTGCCATACAAATCGAAGTGCGCAGTTTGGATGGCCTGATGGCGGTGACTGGCGAAGATTCGCTTTGGTTTCTGATCGACGGTCTCGAAGTCAAGCGCTACGAAATCGAGTCCGCCATCGCCAAGGACCTGTTTGAGGAAGCAACGGGATTTGAGCCGGGGCGCATTCGCCCAATGATGCTCTTGGAGATGATCGATTTGAGCTTTATCGCGGCGGAATTGAATTGGGATATGGAGCGCATGGGGGACTGGGCGCTCGCCATGCGCAGGCAGTGGGTGGAAGACCGTAGAAGCTTTCACGTGCCGCGCGCGGCAATCCAAGCAGGTTTGCGCGCCAGCGAAGGGGAAGATTCCCTCGATGCCTTCTTGGGCGAATTGGGCGTGCTGTTTTCGAGCAAGCCGCGGACGCCGCGTGAGCGACGTGAAGCTAGCCGCGATTGGCACCGGATTCCGGACGCGGCCGTTTTTGAGGAACTCCCTGATCTATTTGAGCGCGCTGACTCCGCCCGGGGAACTCACATGCCCTTGGGCTTCCTGGGTAAAACTTGGCGAGATGCTAGAAGCGCTGGAGTGTCGCGCGAAGACCTGGCGGCGGGAATGTTGCCCCTAGATTTTGCTGCTAGGGTGGCGAGTGAGCATCCGCCACAACCGGTGCTCGATTGGCGTGGCGTCTTGCAGGAACCTTGGGTACCGCCGGCTGATCACGAGGATGCTGTCGCGCGGCTCTTGTGGCTGCTCTACCCGCAGGAGGCGACGGATTATCAGACTGATCCTTCCCATGCCCGAGACGAAGACGAACTCGTGAACTGGGTGCAGGACCTTTGGGAGTCGAGATTCCAGAGCGAGCTGCACGAGATCTTCAGTGACTTGAAGCGCAAGGCGCTCGCCAAGGAATTCGTCTTGCCCTTAGTGCTCTCGGAGAAGCGTGTCGGCCGGGCGAGCAAAAAAGCGGACTACTTCATTCGCGACCGCGGCAGCCGTCCCGAAGTCATCGACGACTCGCCAGACGATCACGTGATCAACACTCTTACCCGTTACGTCGACGAGTACCGTGGATTTGAAGTTCAGCCGCGCACCCGGCGCTTGGCGATGGCGCTTGACGAAGACGATCGGCTTGTTGCGCGCGAATTGATCGGTGTGGTGCGCGAATCGACACTCGAGGAGGTCCTCAAGCAGCAACCGGAGCGTAGCGTTTTTTCCAACATCCTCTCGAAGAAGGACCGAAGCCGCGAGGACGCTCTATTACTGAAGGAGGTTCACAGCCGTCTCTACCGTTCTGATGAGGTGCACGGTACGAGTGGTGTCGAAGGCTTGATGGACAACGTTCTACGCGGAACCAACGGTTTCTCTGAGAGTGAAGGCTTGCAGCAGCGTGCGGAGGGCACGCGTAGCAAGTTATTCAAGGAGAAGGTCGATGGCCTCGACGTTGAGTTGACCCTTAGCCTCGACTTGCAAAGCGCTGCGCAGCGAATCATCGAGCACCCGTCGCCTCCGGTGACTGGCGAATCCTTCTTTGATAATCACTGGTTTCGGAACCCGGTGGGAGCGATCGTCTTAGCGACGGTTGATGGCGAAATCCTGGCGGCAGCCTCCTGTCCAAAGGAACCCCACGAGCCGTCACCCGCACGTGATGGAGAACGTGCCTACAACTACGAGCGCACCCTGCGCATGCCGTTGTTTCAGCCAGTGGGCTCGATCTTCAAACCTTTTGTCGCTGCCTACGCCTTGAGCCATTCCGGCCTGGATCCATTGCACGAGCTTGAATGTGTTCCCCGGGATTCAGGTGGAGGCGCTGGTTGGGGAAAGGTCGCTTGCCACAATTCCTTCGGCCATGGTTCCATTTCGCTCGCGGAAGCCATGCAACGTTCCTGCAACTCCTACTTTGCCCAGGTGGGGGAGATGCTGCAGTCGAAGGAGAATGTGCGGAACTTGGCACACATGTTTGGCTTTGACAGACCCACGGGTGTGCGAGACATCGGAACAGGGCGAGGCCTGGTCGAGGTGCACAGCATTCGCAAACTGAACGAATCGGGTGGATTCAGTGCGACGGACTTGCATCGCGCTGGCAATGGCCTGGTCGTGCTCGAAGCCACTCCCGTGCAGGTTGCGCGCGCCGTAGCAGGAATCGCAACCGGCTATCTGCCCGCCATGCGGCTAGTGCGGCGCGTCGGAGATACCGAGATCCCTGCCACCTTCGAGAAGGTTCCGCTCCCGGAGCACAACCTACAGATTGTTCGTGATGCCATGGTCCGTGTGATCAATCATGGAAACTTCGGAGTGAAGAGGCTCTCAGCTGAGAAACTGGGCTTTCAAATTGCCGGAAAAACGGGAAGCGCGGACTACCGCGCCATGACCCCCGCTTACTTACGCGAACTGGATGTCCCCGCTGGCAAGGAGCCGCAAATGCGCAAACACACCTGGTTCATCGGCTTCTTTCCCGCGCAGAATCCGACCAATGTCGTGGTTGTCTATTGCCACGATATCGGTGTGACTGCAAGTCACAGCGCCGCCTACGTGGCCGCGCAGTTTCTGACGTCGCCCGCAGTTCAAGCCTATGTCCAAGGAGCCTTGAAATGAGCCGTCGCAATGCCATGCGCCGTCCGAGCCACTACAGCCAGGGACGTGGTTCGCGGTCCGCACATTGGGTTCGCTGGCACGAGATGGGCTGGCACATTTTATTCATTGGCTTTGTCTTGCTAGGCATCGGCGTGCTCTTCATCTCTGAAATGGCCGTTGCCGATGAATTCCACGACCGTTCTGGAATCCGCATCGAGAACCACATTCAGAAGCTCATTGTCGCGGCGCCGTGCCTCGTGATTGGAATCTTCATTCGTCCAAGTTGGTTGCGGCGTCACGCGGGGCTGATCTACGCCCTATCTCTTGCGCTCTTGCTAGCCGTGCCTTTCATCGGTGTCGAGCACAACAACGCTCGCCGTTGGATTGAAACTCCGGCCTTCGACATTCAACCTTCTGAATTCGCCAAGCTCGCAATCATCTTGGTCTTGGCCCGCGTACTCTGTCGTAATCGACTCACCCGCTTTGGCGATTGGGTACCGCCGGTTGCTCTTGCGTTGATTCCGATGGGGCTCGTAGCCTTGCAGCCAGATCTGGGCACCGCTATGACAATTGTGCCGGTGGCGATTGGAATGTTTTACCTCGCCGGAGCGCGTGGTTGGATTCTAATCACGTTGCTCGCCATCGGCGCAGGTTTTGGCCTCGGGGCTTGGAAGTACGAAGTGGGCGTTAAGGAGTATCAACTCGCACGTCTCGACACCTGGGTTGAATCGATCGAAGCCGAGGCATTGATCGATGACCGCCAGGGCCCAGGTTTTCACTCCCACCAATCCCGCACCTCCATTGGCGAAGGTTACTGGCGTGGCAAGGGTCTCGGCGCAGGTATCGCCAACGAAACCGGCGTGCTCCCCGAGCGTGAGTCCGATTCCGTCTTCGCAGTGATCGCTGGTGAAACCGGATTTGTCGGAGCCACTGCGTTGCTTCTGCTCTACGGATTGCTCGTGATCCTCTTGATGCTCGGTGCTGGAGAACTGCGCGATCGCTTCACACGCTTGGTGGTCGGCGGGGTGGCAATCTATTTCGCTTCGCACGTCGTCGTGCACTGCGGTGTCAACCTCGGCTTGATCCCGATGACCGGGCTGACCTTGCCGCTCGTCTCTACGGGTGGCTCTTCGCTCCTCGTCTCACTAACGGCCCTGGGGCTTGCAGTTGGCCTGTCTGCCAACCAGGAACCTTCACTGGACGGCGACGCGTTTAGCCGGTACTAGAAGCCGAGCTGCTAGCTTTCGCGCCGAGTGATCATCCGTTGCCAAAACGGATAAACCAGCGCGCCGGACGCGAAGACCGCGAGACCCGTCAGGGTCTTCGCCGCGTCCGCTTGCCAAATCACTCCGATGACCAAACCGGTGGCAAAGAGGCCGTAGATCAGTGGCATCAAGGGGTAAGCGAAGGAGCGGAAAGGCCGCGGAAGCTCCGGGCGTTTGGCGCGGATCCAGAGCAGACCGAAAGCGATTAGAACGTGGAATATCCATTCAACGAAGACCACGGAGTCGACCAGGAAGTTCGTGTCGCCGAAGAGCATATAGCCGAGAGCCAGGATGCACTGCAAGAAGAGACCGAGCACTGGAGCCCCCGTGCGCGGGTGTAGCTTGGCGAAACCTTTGAAGAAGAGTTTCTCACGTGCCATGGCGACGTAAAGCCATGGGGTTGTGATGACGGTGACCGTACAGACGCCGATGGCGGAGATAGCGAGGGCGAGGGATACGAACTTACCGGCGGTTGCGCCGAGCGTGCGCTGGACGACTTCACTGATGAAGAATGGATTAGATGCGAGGTAATCGATGCCGACGACACGGATGAAGGACCAGTTGAGTCCCAGGTAGAGAATCGTTACGCCGAGCACTCCGAGGATGAAGGCGCGCGGCAAGTTGCGTTCGGGGTCGCGGATCTCCGTGGCGATGTAAGCGACGAGCGGCCAACCTCCGCAAGCAAAGAGTACCGGGAGCATGGCGAGGATCATTCCACGCCAAATGGGAATGGGCTCGACGGTTGGAGCCTGCGCAGTTGCGATTTCGAGCACGGCGGAGTCGGGCACAAAAAGAACAAGTCCGAACACGACCAGAGTGATCGCCAGGACCAGCTTGACCAGCATGCAAGCGTTTTGAAAAGTAGCGCCGACCTTTGCACCGCCGAGGGCAAGCAGCGTCAGGCTGACGATGATTCCGCCGCTCAGTAGGCTGTGACTAACGCTGCCGACGGGACCGATCAGATCCGGGTCAGGCAACACATCGCCAATCCAAGAAGCGCCGTAGTCAGTCATCACCGAAAGCGCGGCGGTTGAGATCACGAACAGGACGACCCAGGCGAGCAAGAAGGCTACGGGCCGGCCATAGACCTCTCTCAAGTAGACGAAAGATCCACCTGCGTGAGGGAAGGTCGCCGCCCACTCGGCAAAAGTGAACGCGCCGCAAAGAGCGACAAGGCACCCAATGCCCCACGCACTGTAGTAGGCGGGCACACTCTGAACGAGCCCAGCGACCTGGCTTGGATTGAAGAAGATCCCCACGCCGAGGATCGCGCCCATGACGAGCATGCTGGAGTCGAAGAGGCTCAGCTTGGGCGGTTTGGAATCCATCAAGCGCTTAGTTCTCTTCGTCGTCGCGCCCTGTGTAGCCTAGTTTGTCGAGGCTCTCGACATACTTCTTGATCGTCGTTGGGCCCATGTCCTTCAACTCTGGCGTAGAGATTGTCTTCGCACGCGCGAGCATTTTGTTGAGGAACCTGCCCAGAGCAGCCGAAAGCTCTTGGGCGACTTGTGGTTCTTGGCTAGCGATGTTTTGCAGCTGCAAGGGGTCTTTCTGAATGTCGTAGAGCTCGACGGCATCGGGACCCTTCTGCGCTTGATCGAGGATCAAGCTGTAGCGTTCCGTTCGCCAGGAGAGTTTCTCTGCGCCGTATAGGGTTCCTTGGCTAAAGGCTGGTAGGACTCGGTGCGGTGTGCCGCCTTCCTGCAGGCTACCAGTCAAGGACTTGCCTTCAAAGCTAGCCGGACTTTTGACGCCGGAGAGCTCAAACAGTGTGGGCATGATGTCAATCGTGCGCACCATCCGCTCGGTACTGTGCGTAGAATTGCCTGAACTCTGAGGCGTTCGTACGATCAACGGTACGCGTACAAGTTCATCATAGAGCGTGTGTCCGTGCTCGAATCCGCCGTGATCCCAAAACTCCTCGCCATGATCGGAGGTCAGCACAAGGGTCGTCTTGTCCCAGCGATTGAGTTCCGTAAGCCCATCGACCAATCGCCCGATGGCGCGATCTACGAAGGCGACTTCACCTTGGTACAAGCCGCGGATGTACTCGAGGTTTGCAGCGCTTGGCGAGGCTTTATCTTCGCGCAAGCCCATGCACTCGGCCATCGAAAGCGGCGGCGCGGGATCACGCCGAGCGCCAACGAAGGGCTTGATGTATCCGTCCGGCGGATCGTAGTCGAGGTGTGCATCGAATAGGTGAACCAAGAGGAATAGATCCTCGGCAGGCCTTTCGGATATGGCGAGCAATGCATCATCGACGGTGGCATCCGCTCGTCGAATCTCTTGGTTGTAGGCGTGACGGTGATCGAAGAGATCGAAGCCGCGATCTAAGCCGAGCAAGGGGCTCAAGAATGCGGCGTTGGCGAATCCAAGTGTGCCATAGCCCGCTTTCCGAAAGACCTCGGCGGCAACGGGCAAGTCGTTGGTGATTGGCGTCAGCCTAGAAGCCTTCCCGAGTGCCTTGTGCATTGAAGGCCAGGTTCCTGTCAAGATCGAAGCTACGGAGGGAAGCGTCCAGCCCGAGGCTGAGATCGCTTGGTCAAAACGGACGCCCTCCGCAGCGATTTGGTCGATGCGCGGCGTTTGTGCAGTCTCGTTGCCGTAGCAGCCCAAAGCGTCTTGCCGCAGGGTGTCAACGATCACAACTACGACGAGCTTTTCTTCGCCGGTGGGTTCTCGAACAACTTCTTCGGGGGAACCGCAAGCGCTCAGAGCGCAGGCCGCGACGAGCGAACCCAACAGCGTCTTTTTGTGCGGACTGCGCGAGCGAAAGGCAGGATCAATCATGACTGAATTCTAACGGCACCTCGGGATCACTGCTCCCTGAAAGCTTGGCCGGATTGATAGAGCGCCCGGCGGGCTTCGATTTCTTGGGCGAGTCGCGCTTGGCCAGCGCTTGCGGCGCTGCGCGCGGCTTGGCTTGCGATTTTCTCGGCTTCGACGAAGTCGCCAGTCTCTGCCAAGGCAGCAGCCAACGTGTCGAGGTGCCGCGGACGAGAGTAGCCGTAGCGCTCACCTAGTTCCTTGGCCAAGCGAAGTGCCTCGTTCCCGTCGCGCACACTGTCGTCCTTTGAAGTGGCGTAAGCCCAGGCGAGTAGCAGGAGCGGCCGTTCGAAACCTGGTAGAAGCTCGAGGGCGGCGCGATACTCGACCAGGCCCTTCTTTTCTTCACCGAACATCACGAGCAAGTTTCCGTGATTGAAGCGGATGTACGGATCGTTCGGTTCATGGCGGGCTGCGTCACGGTAGCGCACGAGGGCGCCTGGCATATCGCCCATGGCCACCAGCAGATTGCCGTAGTTGTAACTGGCTTTACCGTGGGTGGGTTTGACCTCAAGCGTGCGCAGGAAAGCTTGTTGGGCCTCCTGGAACTCTCCGGCGTCTTTCAAGGCCAAGGCAAAGTGGTTCCACGCGCGCGGATTGTCCGGCACTTTTTGAACCGTGTCTTGCCAGAGCGTTAAGCCCGATTCGTAGTCCTGATTACGTAGCCAAGTTGCACGCCCCAGGGTTGCCGCGCAAACGAGCAGTAGTGCCGGAGCGTTCCAATTCCAGCGCTGAAAGAGCGCTTTGGAAAGATGCGCCACCGAAAGAACTGCTATGGCGACTAGCGGAACAAGCGGCAAGTACATGCGATGCTCCGCAATCATCTCGCCGGCGAGCGGGATGAAGCTGGAGGTCGGGGCTAGCAGCACAAAAAACAGTAGGCCGAGTAAGCCGTAGCCTGACTTCTTCGCGAAGCCGACGAGCGCGGCGATTAAGCCGAGTGAGAGCAGCGCTGTCTGCCCCAAGACTCTCGACCAATCGCGAACGACTTCAAGCCCGTCGTAATCGAATACGAAGGGTTTGGCGAGCCCGCTGAGTTGCAGGTAAGTGGTGATTGCAATCATCTGCGTCCGGAAGTAGTCCACGCCATTGATGATCTCCATGTGCTCAAAGCCCACCGATTCACCACGGTCGCCGGACATGACGCAGATCGCCAACACCAACCAAGTGGCCGATAACCCTACGTACAAGCCAGTTCGCTGCTTCAGCGCCTTGACGAATCCGCCAGCGCCGAATTGCCTATCCAAGGCCAAGATGGCAAGGGGCAGGGACACCGCAACTTCCTTGCAGGCTACTGATCCAGTGGCTGCGAATAGACAAGCTATTGTCCAACCACGAGAGTTCTCCTCTCCGAAAATACGTGCGGCGCAGTACAGCGATAAGAGATAGAAGAAGCCCATCATCGCCCCATTGCGGTACACGACGTGATTCAACGTGTCCGTGTGCAGGGGGTGCAGCATCCACAAGAGAGCGATGGAGAAGCCCAAGCCCGTCGCTTGCTGCGCAAAGGATGTTTGCCGAAGGAGACGTCTGGCTAATCCGAACAAGGCCAAGGCGCTGAGCACT
Organism: Planctomycetota bacterium; assembly: GCA_047639675.1. Classification (GTDB taxonomy): domain Bacteria; phylum Planctomycetota; class UBA1135; order UBA1135; genus JABACD01. Next base: position 103,913 of record JBLIOI010000001.1, read on the forward strand.
AGCGTGGCGATGTTGAAGAGGTGATAGCCAAGCACGTTTCGTTCGCCAATCGCATAGTTCAGCGCCAACGAAAACGAAACCAAGGGGCGCCCGCTCGAACCAGCTCCTGGCGGTGCGCCAAAGGACTGCGAAAGGGGCCAGAGGCTTTCGATGAAGGGATTGTCGACGATCGACGGACCGTCATCGAAGAAAAACGGAGACCGCAGTGTGTTCGAGTAGACCGCGAAACCGAAGGCTATGAGCGCAAGGCATGCGAATAGGGTCTGTTTGGCGCTGGTTGCCATGGGCGTACTTTAGCCTGCTCGGTGCGCACGAGCAGAATGCGAAGGACGTTATTCGGCGAATCAATGTCAATTGTTGACCTTGCGCTGCACAGGCGCGACTCTCCTGTCATGACTCACTCGAATCGATTGGTGATGGTTGGCCGCTTGTGGATTGCCCTGACTTTTTTAGCTGCTGCTAGTTGCCAGGCAGCGGAGCCCGTGGATGAAGAGAACTCGGCTCCGAAATCGCCCAACATCATTTTATTCCTCGTCGATGATCTGGGTTGGCAAGACTTATCCGTTCCATTGCACACGGAGGAGACGGAGTTCAACAAGCGCTACCAAACGCCGAACGTGGAGCGCCTGGCGGCCAGCGGGGTGGTCTTCACGAGCGCCTACGCATCGGCTCCAGTTTGTACGCCGACGCGGACGAGCATCATGACCGGGCAAGATCCGGCGCGCACTCAGATCACTTACTGGACGCTTAACAAGGACAGTGACACTTCCAAGTCACGTCCGGACCTGCGCGCCCCGGCCTGGCGTATGAATGGCCTGTCGCAAGACGATGTGACCTTGCCTAAACTACTCACTGCAGCGGGCTATCGCACGATTCACGTGGGCAAGGCGCATTTCGGCGCGCACCAGACTTCCGGAGCCGATCCGCAAAACCTTGGCTTTGAGATCAATATCGCTGGGCACGCCTCCGGTGCGCCCGCGAGCTTCTACGGCCTACACAACTTCAGTTCCGCCGGTCGCGCAAACAAACCCGATGGCAAACCTTCTCAATGGGACGTGCCCGGTTTGGAGAAGTATCACGGCCAGGATGTGTACCTGACGGAAGCGTTATGCACAGAGACATTGCCCGAGTTGCGTGCAGCTCATGAAGACGGTCAGCCCTTCTTTTTGAACTTCTGCACGTACGCGGTCCACGCTCCGATCATGGCGAATAAGCGTTTGCTCGACGACTACACCGGTCTCGATCAGCGCGAAGCGGCCTACGCGACGATGGTGGAGAGCTACGACAACGCGCTCGGACTGATCCTTGATGAGTTGGACACGCTTGGCATCAGAGAAGAGACCCTCGTGATCTTCGCTTCCGATAACGGGGGCTTGTCAGCCCATGCGCGCGGCGGCGAAGCTCACACGCACAACGCTCCCTTGCGCAGCGGGAAGGGCTCCGCCTACGAAGGCGGAACTCGCGTCCCAACTGTCATTCGGTGGCCGGGAGTTGCGCGGGCCGGCGAACGTGAGGACACCGCGATCATCAGCCAGGATTTTTTCAGTACCATCGTCAATGCTGCCGGCGCCAATCTTCCCCAAGGTCTCGATAGCCGAGACTTGGCGCCGCTACTCCGTGATGCGAAGGGGGAGATCAAATCGCGCACGCTCGGCTGGAATCAACCGCATCAATGGGGCGCTTCCGGACCCGGCATTGAGCCCTTCACCTCGATTCGCGAAGGTGCCTGGAAATTGATCTATTTCCACTCTGGGCGCCGTTTTGAGCTCTATGACCTCGCGCATGATATCGGTGAAACCAGCGACCTGGCCCAGGACATGCCGGGGCGCGTGATCTTGCTTGCGAAGGTCATGCAGGACTGGATTGACAATACCGGTGCGCAGCTATCCATCGATCCCGCGAAGGGCCGAGAGATCCTCGGTCCCTACGCGGTTTCGCGCGGGATGCACTAGCGTGCCGACAGAAGCTCCATGTCGAACTTCAAGTCACCCTTGGACGGACCGTAAGCCAATTGCTGCGGCAGCGTGATGGTGAAGCTATCGCCGACGCGCATCTTTGAAACGACCACGTCCCAACCCTTGATAGCCTTGCCCTGACCAACGGCGAAGGAGAAGGGCCGCGTTCCGGGGTCGATGACGGTTCCGTCGGCGAGCATCGCTACGTATTGTAGCGTTGCCGTTTTTCCGAGACCGCAGACCTCGCCCGTTCCATTATTGTGGACTTCGAGGATTTGAATGTCGGCCACGCCGCTCATCTCAGCGGGAATTGTGTCGCCGGCGGCCCAGGTGCTTGTCGGCACACTGGTTTCCACGGTCTGTTCCACCATCGGCTGGCTGGAATCGGTGCTCAGATCGTTCTGGGTTGAGCAGCTTGCGAGTCCGGCAAAGAGAAGGGCGAGGCTAATCGTTGTGAAGTTACGCATCGGGGAGAGTTCCATCGGGCTAGAAGAAGTTGGCGGCTAGTTTGCGCCGCGCGAGGGCTGTTTGTGGCCGCGAATGGTACGGGATCCAAAGCCCCACGCCACTTGTACGATTCCGGATCCGTCTTTTGGTCAAGGGCCGCGAGGGAACTTTGGAAGGAGGGGGGGCTAAGTTCTGGGTAGCGCCATAACAACTTGCCCGTTTCGTAGGGAGACTCGAACTCTGCATAGCATTTTGGCGCCGCGCCCCCTAAACTTCCGCCCGCTTGGTTCCGAGCGGTCCCTTCTTGGAAGCTTCTAGGAAAGAGACCCCCGGTAACCCCCTCAATAGACCCCTCAACTGTTCGCTAGCCAAAAGTACGGCGAGCTCCAGGTGCCACCTATGAATTCAGTCGCCCTAGGTATGGTCGAGACCAAAGGTCTCGTCGGATCGATCGAAGCCGCCGATGCGATGGTTAAGGCCGCAATGGTTGACCTCTTCGGTAAGGAGCGGGCCACCGGTGGCCTGGTCACGATGTTCGTCGCTGGCGAAGTTGGCGCTGTCAAAGCCGCCACCGACGCAGGCGCTGCTGCTGCACGCCGCGTTGGCGAGTTGGTCAGCGTGCATGTGATTCCGCGCCCGCACGACAGTTTGTGGCGCATCTTGCCGCCGATGAAGAACGTCGATAAAGACAGCAAGTAGCGAAGGGCTAACTAGTCCGTCCACGTGCCCAAGCTCGATCCCGATCTCCGCTCCCTGCAGGAAGTGCGTGATGCCCTCGCCCGTGCGAAGGCCGCGCAACTTGCGATCAGTTCGTATACCCAAAACGAGATCGATAGCGTTTGCGAGGCTGTAGCTAATGCGGTGCGCGACGCGGCTTACAACCTCGCCCGCTCGGCGGTGGAGGAGACCGGCATGGGCCGCCTGCACTATAAGATCTTGAAGAACATCTTCGCGTCTCAAGGGACGTGGGATTCGATCAAGGACGAGAAGACAGTTGGCGTGATTCGCAGTGATGCCGCGCGCGGCATCCGAGAGATCGCAACTCCTTCGGGCGTCATTGCGGGCATCGTGCCCACAACGAACCCGACTTCGACCGCGGCCTTCAAGACGTTGATTAGCCTCAAAGGGCGTAATTCAGTGGTTTTGAGCCCGCATCCGCGCGCTATTCGTTGTATCGCGGAAACAGTGGAAGTCATGCGCAAGGCGATCTCTTCCTGTGGCGCACCGCCGGACTTGGTGATTTCCCTGATGCATCCGACGCTCGAATCGACCGGTGCGTTGATGAAGAGTCGCGATACGGCGATCATTCTTGCTACCGGTGGCGAAGGATTGGTCAACGCAGCTTACAGTTCCGGTCGACCGGCTTACGGTGTTGGGCCCGGCAACGTTCCCGTCTATGTTGATCGTTCCGCGCGAGTGTCTGACGTCGCGCGCGCCATCGTCTCCAGTCAAAGCTTCGACAACGGCACCTTCTGTTGTTCTGAGCAAGCGATTGTCGCTGACCGCCCGATCTACGAAGACTTGATGCGCGAGTTGCTCTTGCGCGGCGCGCACCTTTGCAACGAGCACGAGGTCGCGCTGCTCGCCGCTCATTGCAATAAGGGCGGGATGATGAATGCCGATGTCGTCGGCCAAGACCCTTGGAAGATCGCGCGCGCTGCGGGCTTTGAGGTTTGCGAGAACACCACCATTCTGCTTTGTCCGCAGGGTGGAGTCGGACGAGATTGGCCGATCACGATCGAGATCCTCTGCCCAATCCTTTCTGTGCATGTTGTCGAAGGGTGGCAGGAAGGCTGCGAGGTATGCCTGAAGACTCTCAAGTTCGGCGGTCTAGGTCACACGATGGGAATTCATGCGGAAGACAGCGCAGTGCTCGACGCCTTCTTCTTGGAGAAGCCCGCCAGTCGCATCATCGTCAACGGGCCCACCTCGATGGGGGCGGTGGGCTACAGCACACATCTTGATCCTTCCGTCAGCCTCGGTTGCGGCCCGCAAGCCGGCAACATCAGTTCGGACAACATCAGTGCGCGCCACTTACTCAACATCAAGCGCGTGGGGTTCACCCGGCGCGATTGGTTGGAGATCGAGAAGCGTGACCATGCGGTCGCTGCCAGCTTGGGCGGCCAAGCGGCACCGCGCGGTTCGATGATGCCCGGCGACCCGGCGCTTTCGAACAGCTTGCGCGAGAAGCCTATCTCTGCAGCGATCAACGCCAGCAGCAATTGGCAAGGCAATCCGGTGTTCGGCACTCCGCGTCGCAAGGAGCCGAATCTCGCACCTCCGCAGAAACCGCTAGCGGTCGCGCGCCCGGCCGTGATCAGGCCGCAGCCCGCGCGGGCCCCGGCCCCGGCCCCGGCTCAGAGGCCCGCCGCAACCATGCAGTCAAAGGTTCAACCCGCCCTGAAGAGTGCGCCGACCTTCACCACGGGCGCTGGAGCCAAGCCCATGTCCCGGCCCACTCCGCCTGCTGCCATGCCGATCCGGGAGGCGCACCGCAACGCCGATTCCCTCAGCAAGACGGACATTGAGGCGATCCTGAGCCATGCCGGCGAAGACTGCCCCCTCGGACCTTGCAAGGGCTGTCCCCATCAAGAAGTGATCACCGGCGCTTGCACAGCTTGAAGCTGCCTCGCGCTGATCACTTCGCAATTTTCATTTCATAGACACAACTCAATTCAACCAACACAGTACAGATGACAAGCAACATCGCCCTGGGCATGATCGAGACACGTGGTCTCGTCGGTGCCGTGGAAGCCGCCGACGCCATGTGCAAGGCCGCCCGAGTCACGCTGATCGGCAAGGAAATCTCCGGTGGCGGTCTCGTCACTATTATGGTGCGTGGTGAAGTCGGTGCCGTTAAGGCCGCCGTCGAAGCTGGCGCCGCATCCGCTCGCCGCGTCGGCGAACTCTTGAGCCAGCACGTCATTCCGCGCCCCGCTGCGGAACTCGAAGCCTTCATTCCTCAGGCACCTGACGAAGCCTAAGCGACTCGCGGAGCCCATTTGAGATCCACTTCCCTCACCGCGACCTTGCGCGGGGCTGTATTGCTCGATCAATTACAGCCACAGTTCGCCGCGACAATCGCGTCGAACTCGGACGGCTTCTTCCCGATCAGTGGGGAGAGTGCGTTCTGGTTGGAGGTGTGTCCTGGGATCGTGGTCAGCGCCTTGCTCGACTTGGCACTCAAGGGCTGTGATGTGAAACCAGGTGCGATGATCTTGGAGCGTTCCTACGGCACGCTTGAAGTACACGGATCCGATCAAGGTCAAGTGCGCATGGCGGGGGACTTGATCCTGGCCGAGATCGACGCCCGAAAAGGCTATGCGAGCGGCTTGAAGCCGGTCGTTCTGACGAGTCGCACGATTCGTCAAATCGATGATCACCAAGCGATGCTGATCAATCGTACTCGCTCGGGCATGTTGGTGCTCGGCCGCGATACGCTCTACACGCTTGAGGTAAGTCCAGCGATCTTTGCTCTCTTGGCTGCGAACGAAGCGGAGAAGGCGGCGGACATTCGCTTGGTTGACTTGCAGAACAACGGTGCCGTTGGACGCCTGCAACTTGCCGGCAGTGACGCCGACATCGAACAAGCAGTCATCGCAATCGAGCGCAGCCTATCAATGATCGAAGGCTGCGATCACGACGGCACGGAAGGAACAGTCTGATGTTTCTCGGACGTGTCATTGGCGAGGTTTGGGCGACCGTGAAGAATCCCGACTTGAACGGCAAGCGTTTGCTTGTGATCGAGGCGCTAGATGACGGTGAGGGCCAAGCTGCACCGAAAGTGACGCCGGTGATCGCTGCCGACCCGATCGGTGCAGGAATTGGTGAGCGCGTGATCGTCGCCTTTGGCAAGGCTGCAAGGGTTGCGTGTGGCGGAGATGGCGACTACGCCTTTGAAGCTGCCGTTGTCGGCATAATTGACGACTTCGAAATCCCCGGTGCGCCCGATTCTTGGCGTGAGAGTGGGGTGAAGAACTAATGCACATCTGCACCGTCGTCGGGATGCTTTGGGCAACCCAAAAGGAACGCACCCTCGAAGGCTTGCGCCTGATGGTTGTGCGCCCGTTCACCACGGACGGTGACAATAGCGCCGAGACTATGGTCGCTGTCGACACAGTCTCCGCAGGGATTGGCGAGCGCGTGCTCGTCGCGCATGGGCGTGCAGCGCGCCATGCCATTGGAAAGGGACACGACATCGGCCTACAAACGGCAATCGTCGCCGTCATCGATTCGATGGAACTCGAGGGTGGCCGCCGAGTCGGTCAAACCTCCGAAGGCGACTCCAGCCAATAACGCACACAAGAACAATCGCGATCCGCAACGGACTTCGAGAAGGCAAATTCACTAATGACTCAAAACGACGCAAACCCGGCCATGTGCTCGGAGACGGAAATTCAACCGGCGATCGCGCTGCTTGAACTTTCATCGGTAGCCCGCGGGATCGAAGTTGTGGACGCCGTACTGTGGGAAGCGCACATTGAAATGCTCTTCGCAGAGCCGGTGCAGCCTGGTAAGTATGTCCTGCTATTCACCGGCTCTGTTCAGAGTTTGACGTCAGCCTTGCGGCGCGGTGCAGAGATCGCAGCCGAATCCCTGTTGGGCGAGATGCTGATTCAGAATGTCCACGAGCAGGTGCTTCTCGGGCTCAAACGCTCCGGCAAGATCAACGGTACGCTCGACGCGCTGGGCGTGATCGAGACAACTACCGTGGCCTCAGCGATCATGGCCGCCGACGTTGCTCTCAAGGCTTCGACGATTGATATGCTTGAGTTACGCATCGCTAATGGTCTTGGTGGAAAGAGCTTCTTCACCATGACCGGCGAGGTTAGCGACGTTCGCTCAGCTGTGATGGCGGGTTCCGCAAGCGCATCGTCCACTGGGAACCTCGTGCGAGACGTTGTCATTCCGCGACCCCATGACGACCTGGTTCGTCACCTGTAGGGGGCTCTTTAGGCACGCAAATTGGTTATGGCGGATAACAAGCGATTCATCTGTGAGCAGGATGTGCTCGACATGTCGAAGGGGGAATCCCTGTATCTCGACGGTCGTACGATCATCACGCCCGCAGCTTTGGATGCAGCCTATGGCCGAGGAATTCGCGTCGTGCGGGGCGCCAGTGAGTCCAACTCAGACTGCGGCGCGAGCGGCAGCAAGAAACCTTGCCTTTGGCACCGCATACTAGAAAACGACGGTACCTACGTTGTTCAAGTCGTCAACGGACGCGCTACCGTTAGCCAACTGAATCCTTCGGGCGCCGTCACCTTCGGAACAGACTCCGCAACGGAGCACAATCTATGACACGTCGATTCCTAACCGCAGACGATGTGCGCCGTGCAGGCGGACGCGAGATCGTTGTTGATCAAGGCACCGTGGTGACTCCCCAGGCGCAAGAGGTAGCGGCGCAAATGGGTGTCGCAATTCGCACGGGAAGTGGCGCCTACTCCGAGCCCGAGCCTGATCGTGGCCCCGACGCGGAGAAAGAATTGGCGCATCTAAGTCACATGCCTGAACCGTCAGATGACTTTGATGGAACGGGCGTGGTCGTGACCTGCGTCGGCCGCAACCGGCCCGGCGTGCTCGGTGAGGTCACTGGCGTTATTGGCGAGCATGGTTCGAGCATCAACGACGTTTCGCAGAAGATGGTCGGAGAGTATTTTCACTTGGTGATCGTCGCCGAGCTAGGATCGACTTCGAGCTTCAATGTTTTGAAAGGCGCCCTGGAGGATCTCGGGGCGCGTGCGGAATACGTAGTGCGAGTGATGCACGAGCGCGTTTTCCGCTTTATGCACCGCGTCTAAGATCCTCGACCAAGAACAACAATTGTCATTCACCGATCAAGAAATCCTGGAGACCATTCGCATGATCGAGCTCGAAACGCTCGACATCCGAACTACGACTCTCGGTATCTCACTCCTCGACTGCGCCGATCCTGACCTCGAGAGCACTTGCGAAAAGGTCTACTCCAAGATCGTGCACCACGCAAAGAAGCTAGGCGAGGTCGCTGATTCGATCGAGGATGATTACGGCGTGCCGATCGTCAATCGACGTATCGCCGTTACGCCAGTGTCGTGGATTGCTGGTCCCTCAGGGGCAGAAGATCTCACGCCGATTGCTTTGGCGCTCGACACCGCAGCTAAAGAGGTCGGCGTCGATTTCATCGGAGGGTTCAGCGCCTACGTACACAAGGGCTTTACCCGCGCAGATCACGCCTTGATGGAGTCGATCCCAAAAGCCTTGGCGAGCACTGACCACGTCTGCTCGTCAATCAGTTTGGGAAGTACAAAGGCAGGTATCAACATGGATGCTGTTCGCCGCTTCTCCGAGATCGTCTTGGAGACCGCGCGCCTCACGAGCGACACCGGGGCTTTGGGCTGCGCGAAGCTCGTTTGCTTCTGCAATGTCGTCGAAGACAATCCCTTTGTAGCCGGTGCGCATGTTGGCATTGGCGAGCCGGAGACAGTTTTGAATGTCGGCGTCTCTGGTCCCGGTGTAGTGCGTTCGGCGCTCGAACGATTGGGCCCCGACGCAAATCTGGAAGCCGTGGCTTCTGTGATCAAGCGTACCGCGTTCAAGATCACGCGCATGGGCGAGTTGGTTGGTCGCGAGGCCGCGCGACGCTTGAAGACCACCTTTGGTATCGTAGATATCAGCTTGGCGCCGACGCCGGCGGTGGGAGACTCAATCTCAGACATTCTCGAATTGATGGGCGTAGACAAGACAGGCGCACCGGGCACTACCGCCGCATTGGCGCTTTTGACTGACGCAGTGAAGAAGGGCGGCGTGATGGCGTCGTCCAGTGTCGGCGGTCTTTCGGGAGCCTTCATTCCCATTTCGGAAGACCAGGGGATGATCGACGCGGTCGCCTGCGGGGCGCTTTCCTTGGCCAAGCTCGAAGCGATGACCACGGTGTGTTCTGTTGGCCTCGACATGGTCGCCGTTCCCGGCGACACGCCAGCTGACGTCTTGGCCGGAATCATCGCTGACGAGATGGCGATTGGAATGGTCAACCAAAAGACGACCGCGGTTCGAATTATCCCAGTCCCTGGAAAGGGCCCGGGCGAGATGGTCGAATGGGGTGGATTGCTAGGTACCGCGATCATTCAAGATCCGGGAAAGTGGGGTTGTCGCACGCTATTCGGTCGTGGGGGTCGAATCCCGGCTCCCATTCAGAGTTTCCGAAACTGATTAGGGCGTTCTTGGGTGAACTGGTGTTCATCAAAGAATGGGGGGAAGCTCAGCACGAGGCTCAAGACGCGTGTTCGCGTTGGTCGAAGTCTTGCTACGACCCAGATCCCATGTCTGACTCCATCCCGACCTCCTCCGACGATCCCGAGATCTTGCTCGTGGACGACGTCCCGTTGCTTTTGCAATCGCTTGGCCGATTACTGCACGGGCAGTATCGCTTGGCCTATGCGAACTCCGGAGAGGAGGCGCTCGAGATTCTGGAGCGCTGGCCCGCAATCGAAGTCATCGTCAGTGATTTTGACATGCCGGGTATGAAGGGCACTGAGCTACTGACGCAAGTGGTAAAAACTCACCCGCTGACATCGCGCATCCTGCTGACGGGCGTGCCCAAGTTCGACCTCGCTCGCGAAGCATTCGAGCAAGCCAAGTTACATCGATTCCTTTGCAAGCCCTGCGGGTCCAAGGAATTGCTGGAAGCCCTTTCGAGTGGTGTGAAGGCGCACTACAAGGCAGTGCGCGAAGAACTTGAAGCTTGCGATCTGCTCTTTTCAACAGAGTCACTGGCTGTTCAAAATCGTGATCTCGAACAGCGCATCGATCACCAGGCTCAGTCGATTTACTGTCTAAGACAGATGGGCATCGATTTGAACCAGGCCCGTGGATTGGAGGAGATCGCCGATGTCGCTACTTTGGCCGCCAGTCAGGCGCTCGATGGCCGCGGCGTCTCTCTGCAATTTCGCAACCTAGATGAAGCTCTCATAAATTTCAGCGCCGGGCCAGAAATCAGCGCCCGAATGCTTAGTGAGCCCCTCGTGACGCAAGACGGAATTATTGGCGAGTTTGTCGTCGACGTGCTCAATCCCAATGGTCGTCGAATGGGTTCTGCTCAACAGAACATCCTGGCTTCGATCGCGTCAAGTACCGCGGTCGCGATCCACAATGAGTTACGCCATGGGAAGCGGCACGTAGCGCAGTAGGCCTGCGCGCAGATCGAGTGGGCCGCGGCCAACACTTCGATCGCGAACAGGTCGACGCCTTTCTGTTCAAAGGCGGAGCTCGGTAAGAGGCCTGCTTACGGCTTACTGATGGCGATGTGTGCCCGAAAAGCGCGCTGCATTTAGTGCCCAATATCGCCTGAGCGCTTTGCGGTGTCAGCGTAGCTCGGTGCCAGACATATCCCTGCCGCTGGCAAGGATCGCGAAGCCAAACACGTACTCGATCGACGCTCCAGCGAGCGCGCCTACGAAGGCGGGGGCTTCGAGGGCTATCAATGGATAGGCGGAGAGGGCGAGGGTTGCTCCCATCGCCAAGAAGATCTTCATTCCATAGAGCGTGGAAAAGGTCAGATAGCGCCCACCAATGATCAGCAACATTGATGGGAAGAACCACTCCAGCGTGTGTAAGGCGGTGCCGGCGGCAATCGGCATGCAAAAGATCATCCAAGCCGTACCTTGGATCGCAAGCGGGGCCAGCGGGTTGTCCGCTCTATGCTTGCCCGATTGGCCCATTGCTTTGCACAACAGGATTGAGAGCGGGAAGATCAGCGTGCCTCCGAGAAGGAGCGTCAGCACTCCAGTTGTAGGCTCTGCAAAGAACGCGACGAGCGCGGCAATCAACCAGATCGTAGCCGAGGTGATCGCTCCCGCCGCTCCGCGGCCATAGGCCTCGCGCATGTCGCTTTGGGCTTCCGCAATGCTCATTGTCTGGCTCATGCCGGCTAGGATAGCACTGGAAGTGGAGATTCACTCCGGCTAGAGCTTCTCGAACTCAGCCCTCTCCAGGAGCGTTCTCCATTGCATTCAATTCGCGAGCCACGATCGCGACCTCTGACCCTGGAACACTTGCCCATCTGAGCCCATTCGCTCTGATTGAATTGGATGCGACTGCCATGATCCCTGCGGGCAGGTCGAATCATCGGAAGAGGGGGCGAGGGCCGTGGATGTGCTCGACGCGCTCCACCGACTCAAAGCTGGTTGCCGATTATTGTGTGGTATGGAGCTGTTGTTCAACGACGGCGGAGAGTCTGACACCGCATTGCGGTTACCCTCTCCGCAATGGTCTCTTGGAAGCGTACATATTGGGTCGTTTGGGTGGCGAACTTCGTCACGGCGATTGGAATGATGAGCTTCTTGCCGTTCTTCCCAACGCACTTGGCGAATTTGGGCGTGGCGGAAGAGGATCTGGCCACTTGGACGGGGGCGATCTTCGGGGCGGCGCCGCTGGTGGCTGCGGTGATGACTCCAATTTGGAGCGCGCTTGGAGATCGCTATGGCAGGCGCCTGATGACCGTCCGAGCGATGTTGGCGATCACTATTTTTGTCGGCAGCATGGGCTTTGCAACGGGACCTTGGCAGCTATTGGCCTTGCGCCTTGGACAGGGTTGCTTCTCCGGGTTCATTGCTCCGAGCATCACTTTGGTGAGCGTTGTAGCGCCGGAAGAGCGCCAGGGATACATCGCTGGGTCCTTGGCAACCGCCATGGCTTTGGGATCGGTATTCGGGCCGTTGATCGGCGGCGTGGTGATAGCTACTTCGGGGATGGGCCAGGTCTTCTTTGTCGTTTCAGGCGCTAGCTTCTTCGCGGCTTGCCTGGTTTGGTTCTTTGCCAAGGAGCAAGCGTCGGATCGCATCAAGGTGGAAAAAGGAGTTTCAGCCCTTGAGGTCCTCCGTGGAAGCCTGCGTGACATCGGTGATGTGTGGCGTAATAGTTCCTTGCGCAACGCCTTACAGATGGTCTTCTGGATGATCCTGGGCGTGGGGGCGACGGCTCCTTTGTTGCAGCTATTCGTTGAGCAATTGGGAGAAGATCGAGCGCGCGCCGGCGAGTTGACCGGCATCTTGTACAGCTGCGCGGCGGGAGTGAACCTGGTGGCGATGCCGATCTGGGGTCGCATTGGGGACAAGCACGGGCATGCGGTCACTCTCCGAATTTGTTCGACCTTCGCGTTGGTTGCGCTCTTCCTACACGTCGTGACGACGAACATCGTGATGTTGTTCGCGGTGCGCATCCTGCTCGCAGTGGGCTTGGCGGGGGCGACGCCGCTCGCCTATGGCCTGGCGGCGAACGAGTTTGGCGTTCAAAAACGTGGCAGCGCGATGGGGGCGGTGTTTGCGTCGCGTACCTTCGCCTACGCTATATCAGCGATTGTCGGCGGGTTCTTTAGCCAATACATTGGCATTCGCGGGCTGTTCCTCGCGGGCAGTTTGATCCTGCTCGTCGTTCTGATACTGCAAGCACGTGATCGCCGAGCGGCGACCACGGCGTCCTCGAAGGCCTAGCCTTCCGAGGGATCAGCTTCTCGCTCTGCGGCCAACCGGCGCTTGCGGATCAAGATCTCAAGCGCCATCAAGTTGTTGGCACTGTCGCGTTTGGCGGTGGTGTAGAGATCCCGCAAATCCTGGTTGAGATCCTCGCGCGCTAGGGCATCCTGCGCCAGTTCGTTGGATGTGATGTACATCTCCTTGACCCGAGCAAACTCGCGATCCAGGTTGTAGTGCAAGACCACGGCGGTGTCGTTGAGCAGTGCCGGATTCGTTGGATCAAAGCTGAGAGCGTGCTCGTAGCCTTCCAAAGCGCGTTCGTAGTACTTCATGCGAAGCTCTCCTTGCCCTTCAGTTCTGGCGAGCTTATCGCCCGCGTCGCGATAGAAGAGGCCCATGTTGTTCCAGTAACGCGGGTTACTTCCGGCGCTGTTTGCTTGGACGGCGCTAAGTCGAGCGGCGTCGAGAATTCGCTCCTGGCTGAAAGAGTAGCCAACCAGCGAATCGAGTATGCGCAGATTGCGATCGATGTCGCCTTGCACGGAACCATAGAGCCCCACGGCGTCGATCTGGATGGCTTCCAGCATGGCGGTGAGCGCTCCTTCCTGATCTTGCATGTGGTAGTTGCAGAGCGCGATGTACCACTTGCAGTTGGTGTAGGCGGGCCAGTCTGTGAAGCAAAGTTCAAAGGCTGCCTTCGAGCGTTCGTACTCACCAGCGTCGAACAACGCCCAACCTAGCCACCAGAGTAAAGTGGCGTCATCGGTGCTTTCAGTCGAGTGGCGACTGTCGAAGTTTTTTGAGCCTTGATCTAGGGCTTGCACGAAGCCTTCGCGCCCCAAGCTGTTCAGGATTTGATCGAAGGCTACTGCGTTCGGATCGATGCCCAGGGCGATGGCGTATTCAGTTGAGGCTTCAGCCTTGCGACTCTTCCAAAGTAGCGCGTCGGCCATCTTCTTGTGAGCGCTGGCGCTGCGGCGCAGTCCTGCACTGTCATCTTCTGCGACTACAACAGCCGCGGCACGTCCGAAAGCGTCGTAGGCCGTTTGCCAGTGAGCGTTCGCAGCTTCGACGAGTGTTTCATCGGCGTTCGCCACGATGAACTGCGAGAAGGCGATGTCGCCGAGCATGAAATTCTCAGCTACGCCGTCGCCCGAAATCTTCAGTGCCTGTTCAGCGGCCGCGCGCGCCACGTCGAGTCGCTGGGAGTTCCACGCGGAATCGGCTAGTGGGAAGAACGCATCGGCGTACTCCTGCGCATCGGCTTCCGTCGCCGTCATCAGGTAGTTGACCGCATCACCGAAGTTGATGGCGACCATGCTGCCGCCCAAGCCTTCCGCGATGTACTTGCGCGCCTTGCCAGCGAAGGCCATGCCGTAGATGTAGTCGACTCCCGCTCCCGTGTGACCCGCGCCCGCCAAATCGTCGGCCATGTCGAGGGCATCGTTCAGCAGCCCCTGTTCGATCAGTGCGCGCGCCAGCCAAATGCGTGTCGACAGTTGGCCGCCATTCAAGTTGTCGGCTTTCGCGAGCAGCGCGTGGGCTTCATCGCCTTGACCGCTTGCGATCAAGCTGCGGCCACGAAGGACCAACTCCGCGACACCCGGCTCCGATTGAATCTCGGGCGTCGGAGGGTTTTGAACAAAGGGGAGCGCGTGGGGCAGGGCGCCGAGCGCTAGTACAATGAGAAGTGAATGCATCGTTCGGGGGGGCTTCGATTGATAGTGGGCGACTAGGGAGGCTTACTGGCTAGTCAGTTGTTCCTGCAGCTCGCGCAGGATAGCTACCCGTTTCAGGACCTGTTCGGAATCCAGATTCTTCCAGTAGTGCGACTCGATGGCACGTGCAGCCGGGACTTTTCCACTCGCGATATGACTACATAGCGGTAGGAAGAACTGGGTCACACCCAATCGAGGATTTCGTTCGTATTCGAGGCTCTTTTCAAACAGGCGCTGGGCGGTGGCGGCATCGCCTTCGAGAGTCAGGGAAATTACTCCCAAGTTCTGGTAAGCGTCGCCGACAGCCTCGCGGGTCATCGTGCGCTCATCTTCGTCTTCGATTCCAGCTTCCAACTGGGGGAGGCCAACGGAAATGGCGCGTTCGAGGTAGTCGCGTGCGGTCTCGATGTCGCGTTGCAAGTAGTACGCGAGAATCAACCCAGTGTCATTGATCGTGCGCGCATCTTGCGGGGCGAGGATGGCTGCTTGCACATAGGCCTTGTAGCTCGCTTCCATGTGGCCCTTGGCCAACTCGAAGAGCTCTGAGACCTTTTCCATATCCGGCTCTTCCGCTTGCAAGGCATGGGTTCCTTGCGTTTCGTACTGCACCCCAATATCGCGGTTGAAGTAGCCCGCGTTGTTGGCGTTGTTGCGATCTTCAAAGTCGAAGGTAAGCAAGCGGTCGGCGAGCTCGGTGGCTTTTATCAGGCGCGCGAAGCCTTCGCTATACGACTCTTGTGTTCCGCCGCCAAGCCCTTCTTCCCATGCAGTGTTGTGTTCCATGAGCAAGAAGCTCAAAGAGCGCGTGCCCGACCACAGGCGATCTTGGACTTCCCAACGCAAACCGCCCTCGAACAACTCTTCCATCGACCAGTAGGCCTCCTCTGCGGCTTCCAGGTCGCCTGCGTAGAACAGGCTCCAACCTACTCCATCACGGCAAATGACTTCGTAGGCTTGGCACGCGTCCGTGTAGGTTTCGTCCAATTCACGTGCGCGAAGGAGTTCTGCTTCAGCTGCTTTGAATGTCTCTGACTGATCGTCTTGATTCGCCAGCATACTCTCAAGCGCAACCTCGTACTTGGCGCGACCGAGCCACCAATGGCCGATGGCAGACTCTTCATGCTCCGCCGCGAATTCGGTGTAGATGCTTTCTACTTCGCTCCATCCACTGTCTTCTTGCGCCAAGCGTTGTTGTGTCTCGTGCAAGACTGTGTCTTGCGGGTTGAGCTTGATCGCAGTTGTGATCGTAGTTCGTGCATCTTCACGGCGCTCTTCCCACAAGTACAAGTTGGAGAGTTGTACCCATCCCCAGTTGACCGTTGGATCCAAAGCGATTTCCGCTTCGATTGCGTCGCGCGCACTCTCGAAATATTCGGGCGCCTTGTCTTCCGCAATTGCCCCATTCTTCGCGGACGTGTAGGCGGAGAAGTACAGTTCGGAGAGCGTACGTTCCGGTGTGTTTCTGAAGTAGCGCTCATAGCGCGCATTCTCCAAGCGCAGTTCGACTCCCTTGGTCGCAAAATCTATGGCTTCTTCGAGTTGAGTTGCATCGCCGGTGGCGAAGAACAGCATCCAAGTGGCGCGCGCCGCGCCGAACCACGCGGAGGGTGCCTCGCCACTTTCCGCCGCCTCGAGGAAAGCCAAACGAGAGTCCTCGAAGAAGAAGGGGTTGCCATCTTCTGCGCCCATGCGCAGGGTCGCTTCGCCGCGCAAGAATTGAACCTCGGCATTCTCGTTCTTCAGTTCGAGGGCGGTGTCGAGTTCCGTCATCGCATCGCGCGGATCGCCTTCGATGATTAGACGTCGAGCGTCGACGAGAGCGACTTGAGCTAGAAGCTCAGGGCTGGACTTGCTGGTCAGGGTCGTCTCTGGAACTGATTGCGAAGCGCAGCCAGCGAGGATGACGATGAGGGCGAGCGGACCAGCGTAGAAGGAAACGCGCATGGAGTCTGGTGCAGAAGCAGGGGCCGTAAAAGGAGCACGGCATTCTAACCGTCAAAACCAATTGGTCGAGCCAGGCCTTTAGCCCAGTCCCAGCTCCGAGTCACCCCTTCCATGCCGGGGAAACGTCCGCTAAGAAAGATGGGGCAACCCGCCACTGGATTGGGGAAGATATAGTTACGTGCCCCGTCCCTTTGGGACGCCCACCCTTTTCTACGCCCTGGACGGCCAAAATGCCGCTCACGCCCCCCTACATGACCCGATTCCGCGCCCGCCGACCGTTTTTGTCCGCTTTGAGCCGGCCAATGCTCCTTGGAGCCCTTGTGCTCGGGACCTTTGCGTCGTGCGACAATCCTGCATGCCTTTTCGGGTCAAATGGCTGCCAAATCCTCGCAAATGGGGGTGCAAACGCGGTTTCCGCGACCTTCCCAGAGATTGGTGAGTGGGTGGAGCCCGTCGCGCCCTCGATCGAGAGAATTTTCCCTGAGGGCTTTGCTCACCCGCAATCGCCTGTAGTGATTGTTTTTAACGAATCGATTTCGCCCGGGACGATCGCTGGAGCCTTCGAGGTTCGTGCGACGGCGGGTGGTGGAACAGGCTCACAGGTCAGTTCTGTACTGGTCGGGGATGGGCGCGTCCTGGTGCTCTTGCCCAGCGGGCTGGTCCCTGGATTGGAATATGAGGTGGCTTACGCCTCGGACGCCTCGATCCGCGACCTCTCAGGCGCCCTCGTGGCTCAGCCTGATGGGGGGGTGATCGCGACCTTCTCCGTCGATTCCGAGCCGGTGCCGGAACCCGGCGTGCTGATGACTTGGCCGCTCAACAATGCAACCGGATCCAGCCCGATCACGGAGGTTGTGACGGTTTTCGACCGCGTCATCAACGCGACAAGCGTGACGCCCGCCTCATGGAGCGTGAAAATCGACGGGATCGATCCCGCGTTCAATCCGCCTCCCTTGCCGACGATGGTTCCTTCGGGGAACGGCGGTGGGCCTACGACGGACACCAGAATCTACACTTGGACTAGTCTCGATCCGGTCACTGCCGAGCGTGTTGAGTTGGGTGTCGATGCGATGGTGACGATTGAGCTTTCTACCGGCGCAAACACGAACACGCACATCTCTACCTTTGGCACGGAGAAAATGCCCGTTGCGTTCATGGCGCCGCTTACGAACACCTCGACCACTTTGCCCTTCTCGATTCCGTCCATGCCGGTGATTCAAAGCGAGCCCGACGACGCGATCGGTATTGAGAATCTTTCGCCGACGGGATCCCGGCCCTTCATGATGACCGTTGAGATTCCCGGAGGCATCTTAGACGGCGACGTTCTGGAGGTCTTCATGGTCGGAACGAATCCGCCCGACCCGAACAACGCGAACGCACCTGCCCGCATTTCGAGTTTCCGAGAAGTTCCGCTTTCAGCGGGACCAGGACCGGTTTTGCTCGAGGAGTCGGACCTATTGTTGGTCAGCACGGTGACGCCGCTGACTGCCATCTTCGACGACGCCGACATCGCCTTTGCATTTTCCCTGCGGCGCGGAGCCTTGCGCACGCCTATTTGGTTGCTCGATGTGGATCTTACGAGTGAAGGAGTGCAGGACGCCTTCATCGATACGACGGGGCCGACGTTCCTGAACTTGCTCGGCAAGGAAGAAGGCGACTTGCTCCTTGTCAGCGATCTACGTGAACTTTCGGTGAGCGGAGTGGCCGCTGAGGAGATTCGTACGGCGTCGGTCGTGGCTCACTTGATGAGCGGTGACGTGGACAACCTCGTTGGTGGTGAATTGCCTCCCTTGCCCGTCTTTGCCACCAATGGTGCCTTTATTGCGGCGCCGGTGAATATTGGGCAGGTTCCTTTCGGCGACCTTGTCGTGCCGGTGGACATGGTGATCTACGACAAGGGCCTGAACCCGTCCGAAGTGATTTCCTTTAACTACACCCAGCGTGGCTCAAGCGGCGTTGGCATGGACATCTCGAGCGGCAACGACATCGATGTCACGGTTGTCGATGCAGTCACTTTGGCGCCGATTGTTGGCGCGAACGTCTACCGTCACGAATCTGTCGGCGGAGTTCTGACAGCAACGATCACGGGTGTTTTGGCCACGGACAACGCGGGCGAGGTGGCCATGTCGCCGGCGCCCGGAGGCGATACTTTGATCACGGTGGATGCAGCGGGCTACGACCTGTTTACTTTCCAAGGAGTGCCGACGACTCGTCTCGACGTGTTGTTGATTCCGACGCCCGTGCCCTTTGGCACGGCGCTCAATTCGGCGCGGACTCCGACCAATGCGTTGACGTCGCCTTTCTTGCATGCCTTTGCTGCGGACTCGCGCGCGTTGCTAGCTAGCGACAAGTTGATTCTCTCCAGCGACACGGCTTACAACCCGCTGTTGAATCAAACGATTATCACCTTCGCAACGATCGGTGTGAGTTTGGGCAAGGCGGGGCTTGTGACTTTCCTCGCCACCAAGGATCCGTCGAGCTTGACGAATCCATCCGCTTTCTCCGCAGCGACCTTCTTGCAAGCTTTCGAACTGGAATTTCCGCGTACACCGCTGGGTCCGCCGCCGCCGGTTGATGTGGTCAGTTTCGTTACATCCACCCTGCTCTCAGATGTCTCGATCAACCCCGCGGACATTCCGCTGGGGACAGTCGAGCAGAGGCTCGCCAAGCCCGCCAACTACGCCCTCGACTTCCCGAGCGGGACGCTCCCGACGGTTTCAGTGGAAGCCTTCACGCCCGGCATCGATGGCTTGATGACCGCGGGGATGGGCCTCGCGTATTTCAACTCTGGAAACGACAATTGGGACCTGCGCAGCGCCTACTCCGCGCGCATCAAGGCCGGAGGCGAGCTCGCGACGAGTCTAGCGATCGAAGACGAGCGCTTGCTGCGCGTCGAGCTTACCGATCCCACCGGTAACCGGACCGGCGTGCGTCAGCCGCTATCTGCCGCGATGATGAACGATACGCTAACCCCGGCGGGAGTTCCGTTGCTTACCGCACCGGCTGCCAATAGCGGTGGCGTAGCCTTTGACCTGGTCTTCGAGAACGTGATCACCGGCTCTTTGGATACCAAGGGCCTGTATCACGCCATGCTGGTGGATTCTGGGGCCCGGCGCTGGCACCTCTGGAGCGTGGACACGGCGGATGGCGCGGGTTCGATCGTCGCGCACGTGCCCCCGATCGGGATCCAGGGGGGAGTTGGGCTTGCGGATGGAATCATTATTTGCATTCTCGATGCCTGGGCCTGGGACGCCTTTGACCGCAATGCGTTCATGTTTAGCGACATCGAACGCCGCGCAGAGCAGTTCACAAGCGCTTCTCCCAAGGTCTTCTCCCAGCCCTAACTTCATGGTGCTGAGTCGATTCGGCGAATAGCTTGGTTTCGGGGGGATCCCGACGTTTCAAGTGGCGCCTTCCATTCACTACAATTCGGGGCCCGAGCCGCCAACTGTGGCAGCTTGGGCCTCCGACTTAGGACAAACCGCTGACCGCCATGATTGCCTCTCGAACCGGACGTCCGATCTGGGCCTCCCTCGCAACGCTTGCCGCCTGCGCAACGCTCCTATTTGCTGCTTGCCAGACCATTCCTAAAGCTCCCGGTGCTCACGTGCACGAGCTCTACCACGGAGACTTGGAGACCGTTGCTCCGATGGATATCGTTGTGGCGCCGATTCTCGACGATTCAGTCGATGGGGGAGTTCCGGACCTTGAGTTGCGTCGGGCCTTCCAGCGCGAACTGATCGTTCGCCGCTATAGCGCCTTGGCTCTACCCTACACGGATCGCCGGGTCGTCAATGCTGCCTACCAGCCCGGTGCTCTTTACGAAGACGCCATTCTGCAGGTCAAGATTCGCAAGTGGGACCTCTCCCGTTGGAAGTCGAACAGTGAGGTGAGCGTCATCGTCGAAGCCTGGATGCTCTCCGCCGAAGACGAGCGCGAGCTATGGGGCGGGCGACTTGAACGGACCTTCTACTTGGAAACCGACATGTCGAAACGCGCCACGGAGAAGGGTGCCTTTGAGAAAACGGCTCAATCCATCGCTCAAGAGCTGATGGAAGTGATGCCGGCCCGTTCGCCACAGCCGTAGGGCCGTTGGCAACAGGTACGGGGGGATAGCGTCCTGGTTGAGGAACCTTGGCTTAGGCTCGGGTTATGGCAAGCAACAGTACATTGCTAACCCTCAACCCAGGAACTTCCCATGAAACGAATTCTAGCGCTCCTCGCCGTCTCTTTCCTTCTCTTCAGCGCTCCCGCATCGGCCCAACGTGCCGAGGGAGAACGGTCTCGGCCGACTACGGACGAGCCCGGTCGTAATCAAGATCGAACCGAGCGGGTCGGCAAGCGTCGCGCGCGGGCAAAGAGGTCGCAAGACCAAAAGCGACAGGGCAAGAGAGGCCAGAAGAGATCAGCCAAGAAGGGGCATGACTCCAAAGGCAAGGGCGATTGCGGTGGATCTTCACGCGGTAAGAGGACCAGAGGACGTCGCGGATAATCGACATTCAGAGCACGAAGACGGCGTTAGCGGCCTCGCTACCGCCGTTTTCGTATTTAACAGATTAGGCGCAGTTCAATTTCATCCAAGCCACCCTCAGCTGATCGGAATTAGTCTTGGCATTCATCTGGATATGACTATCCTTATATACGCGTCGCAACCCAGGAGAAAACTCGCCATGAAGCACATCCTCATCACCTCTGACCTTTCCGCTGAGGCCCTACGGCCCTTTGGCCAGGTTTTTGAACTCGCCAAGATACTCGGGGCGAAAATAACCCTCTTGCACGTGGTCCAAGAGCTGATTTTGGCGCCCCACGGGGCTCCCTTGGCTCCTGCGGTTATTTCGCCGGAGCTTCCCAAGGATATGGAAGAGGCCCGCGAAGTTCTCGGAAAGCAAGCGGCCAAGCTCGAGGGCGACGTCCCGATCGAAGCTGTGGTGATTTCCAGCACCCGCATTCCGATGGCCATTAATCAGTACGCTAATGAGCATGCGGTAGATCTCGTGGCACTCTCAACCCACGGCCGCAGCGGATGGCGGCACCTGATCCTTGGTAGCGTGGCGGAGGAAGTTCTGCGCCATTCCGAGGTCCCAGTGCTCAGTTTTCCGCGCAAGTCTGAATAATCCGGTCGAATAGGGGGGTGGACAGGACCCTCTCCGTGGTTAGACTTCCCGGCCTCGAAAGTGGGCAGGATTCCGATCTTGCTCCATGCCGGACCTTTCATGCCCACCGGGCAGATCTGGCGCACCCGTATTCTGGAGCTCCCTGCCCTGGAACGCGGGCAAGTCGATTCGAGGCGCAGCCCATCCGTGGGGTGTGGCAATCCTAGAGAACAAGGAATACAGGGAACTACCATGGCAATCGAAGCCACACGCAAGTCGGAGATCATTAAGGACAACGCCATCAACGATGGTGACACCGGTTCTCCCGAGGTTCAGATCGCAGTGCTCACAGAGCACATCACGAATCTGACCGTACACTTGAAAGCACATAAGAAAGACTTCGCAACGCGTCGCGGTCTCTTGACGATGGTTGGACGCCGAAGCCGCCTTCTGCGCTACTTGCGCAACAAGTCGATGGACCGCTACACCGCCACCGTTACCAAGCTCGGCCTGCGCCGCTAGTCTTCCGATCACATTCGTCCTCAGCACCGCGCTCGGGGACGGATAACTAACCTCCACGGTTTTGAGTCAAAATAGCTTTCAGAGCTACGGACACTTGAAACCTACTCCTCGGAGAGAGCTTCTTTCGAAGCGCTGCTGAGGACCCCCGGTCCCAATTGAATCGGGACGCAAGTCGACGCCAAGCCCAACGGTTGAACCATCGTTGGAAACCAAAAGTCTGTGGCGGGCTCGCGTTCCTTGGGCCAAGCCGTTCCGCGGCTCGTGACGAGCCGTGAAGCGGTCCACTGATTGACGTACGTTAAGAAATAGAAACAGAACAGATGTTTGATACCTACAAGCGCGTTGAGCGCACCATCGCGGGAAGGAAAATCTCCCTCGAAACCGGTCAAGTTGCTCGCCAAGCTGGCGCAGCCGTGATCACCACAATCGGCGAGTCCCAAGTGTTCACCGCCGTAACCGCGGGTAGTGCCCGCGAAGACATTGACTTCTTCCCGCTGGTAGTTGACTACCGCGAGAAGACCGAAGCAGCGGGCAAAATTCCCGGTGGCTTCTTCAAGCGTGAGGGTCGTCCGACCACCAAGGAAATCCTCACCATGCGCCTTACCGACCGTTCGATCCGCCCGATGTTCACGGACGGCTACAAGGCAGAAGTTCAAGTGATGAGCTTCACCATGCAGTACGACGGTGAGAACAACACCGACGTCGCATCCATGATCGGCACTTTCGCGGCCCTCGCGATCAGCGGCCTGCCCTTCGAGGCCACCATGGGCGCTACCCGTATCGCCTTCATTGACGGCGAAATGGTTGCCTTCCCCAACGACGGTGACTTGCGCGGCAACTCACGTTTGAACTTGGTCGTCGCCGGTCACGAAGACGGCATCGGCATGGTCGAGGCTTCAGCTGACGAGTTGACCGAAGACGAGATGATCGACGCTCTGCAATTCGCCGAGACGACCATCAAGGAAGTCATCGCTCTCGTCAAGGACCTGAAGGAAGTGGCCGGCAAGCCCGCCATGGAAATCAGCACTCCCGAGGTCGACGAGGAATTGAAGGCCAAGGTCTTCGGTTACCACGACGACGTCAAGGCCATCATCTTCACCGAGGGCAAGCACGCCCGCGACGCTGCTTTGCGCACTGTTCGCACCAAGATGATTGCTGAGTTGACCGCCGGCGTTGACGCCAGCGCACTCGGAGCTTTCACCAAAGAGGTCAAGAGCTTCTACCACGACCTGATGGGTGCTGTGGAACGTGAGTGCATCCTCGAAGGCAAGCGTACGGACGGCCGTTCGAACACTGACATCCGTCAGATCACGATCGAGCCCAACTTCGTCCCGCGTAACCACGGCTCGGTTCTTTTCACCCGCGGTGAAACCCAAGCCATCGTTTCTGCAACCCTTGGAACGCCGGACGATGAGCAAGTCATCGACGGTATCGAAACCGAGTACCGCAAGCGCTTTTACCTGCACTACAACTTCCCGCCCTACTCCGTCGGCGAAACCCGTCGCATCATGGGCCCGGGCCGTCGCGAGATTGGTCACGGAATGCTCGCCGAGCGTGCGCTTGAAAGCGTCATGCCCTCCAAGGAGAGCTTCCCCTACACCGTGCGTATTGTCTCGAACATCACCGAGTCGAACGGTTCTTCATCGATGGCTTCGGTCTGCGGTGGCTGCCTTTCGATGATGCTCGCTGGCGTTCCGCTCAGCCAGCCGATCGCCGGTATCGCCATGGGCCTCGTCGCCGAAGGTGACCAAGTCGCTATCCTCTCGGACATCCAAGGTTCCGAGGACCACAACGGCGACATGGACTTCAAGGTTGCGGGTTCCGGCATCGGGATCACTGCTTTGCAGATGGACATCAAGATCAAAGGCGTTAGCCGCGATCTTCTCGAGCGCGCGTTGGCTCAGGCTTCCGAAGGTCGCCGTTATATCTTGCGCGAGATGCTCGAAGTTGTTTCTCAGCCGAGTAGGGAAATCAGCGAGCACGCTCCGCGCTTCGAGTCGATCAAGATTCCCGGCGAGAAGATTGGCTTCCTGATCGGCCCTGGTGGCAAGACCATCAAGGCTCTTCAATCTGACTACGAGGTCAAGGTTTCTGTCATCGACGACGAGGGCCACATCCAAGTCTTCGGTACCAACAGCACCAAGACTAAGGCTTGTGCTGACGCGATCCGCGCCATGTGTGAGACTCCCAAGGTCGGCACGCGCTACACCGGAACCGTCAAGTCCGTCCGCGACTTCGGCGCCTTCATCGAAATCCTCCCGGGAGTTGAAGGCCTCTGCCACATCTCCGAGTTGGCCGAAGGTTTCGTCGAGCAAGTGACCGACGTTGTCAACATGGGCGACCAGGTCGAAGTTGTGATCATCAACGTTGATGATCGCGGCAAGGTCAAGTTGTCCGCCAAGCAGTGCGTCGAAGCAGGCGAGACTGTCGAAGCCTAAAGCTAACTAGCTTTTGAGCCGCAAGGCTCCAAGTCGCCGCCGCTCCCCGTCATCCGATGGGGGGCGGCGGCGAATTCCTTTGGCGGAGATGGCCCGGGCTCGGTACCGCCGTCTTCACTCCGCGCGGGGAGTTAGAGGTGGTAAGGGTCTTTAAGGAGTTCCCGAGTAAGCGCTGACTTTGGGGGAAAGGGCGTTTCGTGATAGTTGCCGGTGACCCTTCCGTCGCGCTCGTAGAGCAGCGTCTCAATCTGCCTTTCGAACACCTTGCGACTCCATCCATGCTGGATGCAGGCGTGGGCGTACCACTCGCGAGCCTTCCTGCCCTTGACCTCTCGGAGTAGAAGGATGTTGTGGCCCCAAGGCAATCGGGCAACGATCTGTTGCTCGATTTTCCCGGTAGGCCATGCCTGCGCAAAGTCGCGCATGTGCCCAAGGTTGCGCTCGCAGAGTCCCATAAGATCGGGGAAGGCGCGGCGAAGGTCGAGGCTGAGTTGTTCACGCTCCTCCGCATTCCAACCGTCACTCTCTCCTCGAGCCAAAATGTCCTTGCCTATGTTCCAGTAGAGCGTGAGGAGTTGTTCATTGGCCATCAAGGCGGCCTTGATTCGCGCGGAGCGGACTCGTTCATGCTGTTCAGTGAGGAGTTGAGGGTAGCCGCCCGATTCGATGAGAAGTGCCATACTCATTTGACGGTCGGCGCAGAAATTGGTCACGCATGTACAGGGGTAGAAGTGGTGGGGCACGGTACCCCGGCTCTCTACCCCGGCAGCCCGCGCAATCTCCGCCGTCAACCCCGCCGCAACTCTGCCTTGAGCTCTGCAACGGAGGGAAGTGCGTCCTTCAGCTCATCCGGCAGCGCAATGCCCAAGCGATACTCCGCCACCCCAAGCGGCTTGCCCATATCCCGCAGTGAGTATTCGACAACAGCACCATCGCGGCGACTTCCCCCGCGACAGAGCACGAGCCCGATGCTCGCCCGGTCGTCGTGATGCCGCAACAAGTCATCCACCGCCGACAAATAGAAGTTCAGCTTGCTCGCAAACTCCGGCTTGAAGCTGCCCGCTTTGAGTTCAATCACGACAAAAGAGCGCAGCTTCAAGTGGTAGAAGAGCAGGTCGATGTAGAACACTTCAGCGCTGACCTCAATCGGTACCTGGCTTCCAACAAAAGCGAAGCCCTGCCCGAGCTCAAGTAAGAAGTCGCGCATGTGAGTGACGAGACCACGTTCGACCGTCCGCTCGTTAGCTTCCTCAGTGAGCCCAAGGAACTCAAAGTGATAGGGATCCTTAAGCAACGCCTGCGCCAAGTCCGATTGTGGGGCGGGAAGTGTCGCGTCGAAATTGGAAGCCACCCTTCCCTGGCGCGCGTAGAGCCCCGTCTCAATTTGCATCTCAAAGACGTTGCGGCTCCAGCCATTCTTGATGCACGCGCGGGCGTACCACTCGCGTTGCGCCAGGGCTTTGACCTTCTGGATAAGGAGAATGTTGTGGCCCCAGGGTAATTGTGCAACAAGCTGTTGCACAATTGCCTCGCCGGGCCACTCCCGAGCTAGATCGCGCATGTAGATGAGGTTGCGCTTGGATAGCCCCCTCATCCCAGGGAAGGCCCGGCGCAGGTCAACACTCAGTCGCTCGAGCACCTTCGCCCCCCAACCCTCACGCTCTTGTCGCGCCAGGATCTCCTTGCCAATCCCCCAGTAGAGGGTGATCAGCTCCGCGTTGACCGCTAGAGCGGCTTTCACCCGTGCGCTGCGAATGCGGGCCTTCAGCTCGTGAAGGAGCCCAGGGTAGCTTTCAGGTTGAGGGGATCGCGCCATGCCTATCTGACGACTGGCACGGGAATCGGTAACGCTTGCTCCGGCTTGGAGGAAGTTTTCCTCGATTGCGTTGCTCACCAGGGGGCCTGGCACCAGCGATCGGGCGGCACTACCCTTTTGCCCGCTAGCCCATAACCACCTTTGCGGTACTGCGGGAAGAAGCGGGGTGCGGATCGACCCTCTTCTTAATCCATCGCGCCCGCGGTGGAAGACGGCGCGGCGGCACCTTTCCGAGTACGATCGTAGCGGAGATGCCTCTGATGCCCGTTCTATCGACTCTTGATTTTCATATAGACAAAAAAACTACGGGAAGGTACTTTTTCTGTCGATATGAATTTCATGCCCGATACCGACGCTATCCAGCGCCTAGCCGCGGCGCAAACCGGCGTCTTCTCCAAGGCTGATCTCCAAACCATCCTGGGGGACCCGCATCCCGCTTCCTTTGTTCGCCGGGTCCGAAAGCTGACTGAGAGTGGCAAGTTGACCCGCTTCTGCCGGGGATGGTATGTGACGGAGTCCTTCGAGCTGGCGATCCTCAGTCAGCGTCTAGCCCCCGCGTCCTACATCAGTTTCGGCACGGTCTTGGCTGCCAAAGGCGTACTTGGAACACGCAGTGCTTTCCAAGTGATCGCAGTCAAGGATGGCCCCGCACGCCAGTACAGCTCAGGCCGCTTTAGCATCGAACATGTGATGCTCAGCAAAGCGCTCTTCTTTGGCTTCTCCAACGAAGAAGGAATCAGCATCGCGGACGCGGAAAAGGCGTTACTCGACACGCTTTACTTTCACTTGCGCGGTCGCAAGTACGCGTTCGATATCTACTCCGATCTCGATTGGACTCGATTCGACATCTCCAAGTTGAGCAGGTACTTGCTGCGCTACAAGAATCCCAAGTTCATCGCCTTCGTTGAACGCTTGATCGGAGAGCTATGACTGCGAAAATCAATCGGCCCGCTACGCAAGACGCGCTCTTTCTCTGGGTCATGCACCGCTTCTCCGAAGTCTTCGAAGACAAGGCGATCATGAAAGGGGGCATGGTCTTGCGTCTTCTGGATTGCCCGCGGTTCACGAACGATATCGATTACGTTTTCGCACCCTTCGATTCGAAGAAGGAAATCGTTGAACGCATCACGCGCGTGCTTGGCGAGCTGGAAGATGCGGAGCTGGAGATCAAGCTGCACTCGAAAATGCTGCGAGCAGACCTCCGTTTGGATGGCGCTATGATTCAAGTAGAAGCCAATGTAGCGATGGCGTGCGATGCTGTGCCCATGGCAACAGCGAGTCTAGCGCGCTCCCTCGGTCAGCCCTCGCAAGTCATTCGGATCATGAGTTTGCCCCAGGCCCTTGCCCACAAACTTGCGGCCTGGAACGAGCGGCGCTTGTCGCGCGATTTATACGATGCCTACTTTCTCCAGGCACAAGCCGGAGCTGCACCCGATCTCAAAGTGCTCGACGCGCGCTTGGCCAAGATCGAATCTCGCCTACCCAAGCTCAGAACGAAGAGTCGGATGTCACGCTCCGACTTCGCCAGCGAATTACGCAGCGCGGTCCGAGAGCTCACCGACGACGACCTAGCCAAGGAACTGAGCGGCCTGATGAGCCCCACCGAACTCACCGGCCTCGCCGTCCGCATTCGCGTTGCGGTGGAGCGTATGGCCATCACTATCGAGAGTGCTGGGGAACAGTCAGCGTAGGCTGTCGAAGTTGGCTCGTGCAGTAGCCAAGGAGTCATTGTGAAACAGCTTGATTCGCAACTTCCTACTCTCCCGCTGCCTTGTCCAGCGGGACTCCCACCAAGCGCTCGAGATCTGAGGATGACACCGCTGCCTCAAGCCGCAAGTTGACGTGGGCGCGGCGCGCTTCGAGCACTTGTCTTTGAACTTCGAGTAGCTCCAAGAGGGATGCTCGGCCTCCGGCGTAGGAGTCTTCGACGAGGGCGTGGGAGCGTTCGGTTTGCGGGAGGAGTTGCTTCTCGTAGAAGTCCAAACTGCTCGATGTGGTGTTCATGCGGACGACTCCAGCGCGTACATCTTGGGTGACGGCGACCTTGGCAGCCTCGTGCAGCATGACCATTTGCTGAAGCTTGAACCCTGCGCGGGCGACTTGGGCTTGGTTCTGATCGAAGATGGGCAGGGTAAGGCTGAGGGAAGGGCCGATCAGCGTGCTTCCGCTTCCGGTGGGCCTCTCGACACTCGGACCGGCGGCGATGTCGCCCCAGGCTTTGCGCTCTTCGAGACGTACCTTCGTGTCGAGAGCTCTGATGGCCTCTTCGATCGCTTGCAGATCGAGGCGCGAGGCCAGGGCTTCTTGGACCAGGGCATCGGCGTCGATGCTTGTTGTGGTTGGAAGGGGCAAGGAATCCGTTAGTAGCAGGTCGTCGAAGGGGCGTGTTGTCGAAAGCTTCTTGGCCAGGTCTCTGCGAGTGTTGGATGACTTGATGTGCGCCGCCTGCAGCGCAAGTTGCGCGGCGAGGAGCGGGCCGCGGGCGAGGCTTTCATCAAAGGCGTCGGCGGCCCCGGCTGCGTGAAGACTCTCTATGGCGCTGAAGGAACGTGTGACGAGCTCGACGTTCTCTTCGGTGACGAGCTGCAGCTCTTTAGCTGCAACGGCGGCGTAGTAAGCCTCGCGAGTTTCAGCCAGCAGTTCGCCGGCCCGGCGAGCGACTCGCAGGACGGTGGCTTCCAACTGATGGCGGCCGGACTCCTTGCGCAGGGGAACCCGCCAGAGTTCGAGAAGCTCGAAGCTCAGGATGGCTTCGAGCATCGCTCGACCACCGTTGGCGGGAGAGCGCAGCAAGAGGTCGAGCGATGGGTTGGTGAGGAGACGCGACTGGATCCAGTCCGCGTTGGCGATTCCGATCTCCTGGAACTCGGCTTGTAGATCGCGATTGTTGAGAAGAGCGAGTCGCAGGGCTTCGTCGAGGGTCAGACCATCTATGAAGATTGCGTCGAGTTCCTCCGTATCCATCGTCGAGGCATAGGGATCGAAGACTTCGCTTCTCCCGGTGCTCGCTTCGATCAACTGACGGGCCTTGTCATAGTCGGGCTTTGGATCGACTTGGGCGCAGGAGGAGATCAAGATTAGCGCGAGGGCTTGCCACGTCTGCGGAATGGGCTGACGAGTTTTCATAGAGCACCTCCTTCTGTGGCGAGTACGCCCCCTGGAACTGTGAATTCCGTCTTCTTCGCTGGTTGGCCAAAGCGAACAAATAGCGCAGGGACCACCAGCATGTTGAGGATCGTGGAAGACAGCAGGCCCGAAAGGATGACGATGGCCATGGGGGTGAGGATTTCAGTTCCGGGCTCATCGCCGCGTAGGGCGAGCGGGATGAGAGCCAGGCCGGAGGCCAAGGCTGTCATGAGGATCGGTGCGAGCCGTTCCATCGAACCGCGGCGCACGGATTCGACGAAGTCGGTGACTCCTTCGTGCGCTTGCAAGTGTCGGACGTGCGAAACAAGCATGATTCCGTTGCGCGCGGCGATCCCAAAGACCGAGATGAATCCAATGATGGACGCGATCGAGATCACGTTACCTGCGAAGTAGGCCCCGGCGACGCCACCGATCAAAGCGAGCGGCAAATTGATCATGATCAAGAGCGTGTCACGTGCGGAGCGAAACATGATATGCAGCATGAACCCGATGCCGAACACCACGACAAGACTGAGCATTGCTAGCCGCTTATTGGTGGCCGTTGCGCTTTCAAATTGGCCTCCGAATTCGACGTAGTAGCCGAGCGGGAAGTCGATGTTTTTGGCGATGGATTTTCGAGTGTCTTCAACGACTCCGCCCATGTCGCGACCCGCGACGTTGCACATAACAACGATCTTGCGCTGGACGTTTTCGCGCGTGATGAAGTTAGGGCCTTGATCCTCGTAAATGTATGCAAGTGCCCTCATTGGCACTTTGAAGCCTTCCGGCGTGTCGACGAGGATTTCGCCAACGTCCGTAGCTGAGGCAGTTTCGTGCTCAGCAAGGCGCAGTGTCAGGTCGTAGGTCGTTTGTCCTTCGAGGACTTGGCTGACGACGTTGCCGCGGAATGCTGCACCCAATGCTTTGGACGCTTCGGCGATGTGCAGGCCGTAACGTGCCAGGGCGTCACGCTTGAATTCGACGCGTACTTGGGGGACTTCGACTTGTTGTTCAGAAGAGAGGTCTACGACCCCAGGGATCTCTTTCATTAGCTCTTCGACCTCGCCAGCGAGCTGGCGAAGAGTTCCAAGATCATCACCAAAGATCTTCACCGCGATGTTCGCTCGCGTGCCCGAGAGCATGTGATCGATGCGGTGTCCGATCGGTTGGCCGAAAGTAGCTTGAATGCCTGGGATGCTGGCTAGGTCATTGCGCAGGGCTTCGAGCAACTCGGCTTTCGAACGCTGCGGGAGACCGAGTCGCTCGGGCGCTTGCATGTCGAGCGTGAGGTCGATCTCACTGGCTTCGACCCCTTGCACGTGCTCGTCTTCCTCAGCGCGGCCGGTGCGCCTTCCGATAGCTTGGATCTCCGGGTGCTGCATGAGGGCGACTTCAACAACGCGAGCAAGCTCGTCACTTTCCTTCAGGGATGTTCCCGGTAGGGTGACTAGTCCAACGACCATCGCGCCTTCGTTAAACTCAGGCAGGAAGTTCTTGCCCATCCGCGTTACGCCTACGATGGCGAGGATGAACATTAATACGGCGGGTGCGGTGGTTGCTATGGGGTGTTTCATCGCCCAGCGCAGGGGGCCCGCATACGCTCGCTTGAGAATCCTGACGATCCAAGGCTCGCCACCCTGCTTGACCGTTCGGCTTGTCGGCAAGAGGTAGTAGCACAGGGCCGGTGTAAGCGTCAGAGCCGTGAGTAGCGAGGCCGCCAGCGAAACACAGAAGGCGACGCCAAGCGGACGCAGCAAACGCCCCTCAACTCCCGAGAGGAAGAATAGGGGGGCGAATACGAGCAGAATGATGAAGGTCGCAAAGACGATCGAAGTACGCACTTCGACGCTAGCGTCGAAGATGACAGAAAGGGTCTTGCGGCGACTCTCTTCGGGAAGAGCCTGATTCTCTTTCAGGCGACGAACGACGTTTTCAACATCGATGATCGCGTCATCCACGAGTGCGCCGATAGCGATCGCCATTCCGCCCAAGGTCATCGTATTGATGCTCGCTCCCGTGAAGCGTAAGACGAGCACGGCGATGACTAAGGAAACGGGGATTGCGAGCAAAGTGATCAGGCTAGCTCGAAGGCTTGCGAGGAAGAGAACAACAACTAGGAGAACCATCAACCCGCCTTCCACGAGGGAAGCTGTGGTGTTGTAGATCGAATTCTCGATGAAGTCGGCCTGGCGGAATAGTTGCGTGTTGATGTGCATCCCGGCGGGAAGCGATTTCTGTATCTCGCCCAGAATGCTGTCGAGTTCACGCGTTAGCTCAAGTGTGTTGGCAGTCGGCTGCTTCTGAATCGCAATGATTACGCCGTCCTGAGTGATCGGTTCCCAGTTGGGTCCGCGCTTGGAGGCGGATCCAGTTCCACGCCGAATGGCAGATCCGATTTGGACCACACCGATGTCGCTCACGGTGATCGGTCGACCCTTGCGCGCGACAACAACCGTGTCCGCGATGTCACCAACGTTCTTGATACGGCCGATTCCGCGCAGTACCGACTCGGTCCCTCCCTGGATCAGGAAACCAGCGGAGACATTCTCATTGCCGTTGCGGAGGGCTTCGGCAACTTCCTCCATGCTGACCTGAAAGGCCTTCATCCGTTGCGTCGAAAGCACGACTTGATACTGCTTCTCGTCGCCACCGATGGGGGTCACTTGCGAGACGCCCGCGACGGAGAGGAGCCGCCTGCGAATCTGTGACTTGGCCGTCGAGCGTAATTCCAAGGCATCGTGTACATCCGACGTGAGCGAGATAAATAGGATCTCGCCCATGACGGAGGACACGGGCGCGAGGACCGGGGGCTCGACTTGATCAGGCAAGGATCCTGTCACGCCTGCCAAGCGCTCCGTAACCGTCTGCCTGGCGCGATAGATGTCCGTACCCCACTCGAACTCGACCCAAACGACGGCGATACCGACGGAGGTAGCCGAACGAACGCGCCGTACCTTGGCGGCTCCGTTGACGGCCGTCTCGATCGGAAAGGTCACCAGCGCTTCCATTTCCTGGGGAGCCATTCCATGCCCCTCCACAATCACTGTTACGGTAGGAGCGGTGAGGTCCGGGAATACATCGACGGGCATCTTGGAGGTTGTGTAGGCTCCCGCCAGGAGCAGTACGGCCGAGATGAATACGACCGCTAGGCGGTTGCGTAGAGACCACTGAATTAGATTGTCGATCATTTGCGTCGCTCCTTATCAGTGTGCGTGGCCGTGGCCAAAAGATGCGGGGGAGGCAGACGCGAGCTTGACCAAGTAGGCGCCCTTCATCACAACACGCTCTCCGGCTTGCAACCCGGAGCGAACCTCAACGAAGCGTCCATCACGAACGCCCAGGTCCAGCACGCGCTTCTGGTATAGCTCACCGTTAATCAACACGAAGGCGATAGGCTGACCGTTGTCCATGACGATCGCTTCTTGAGGCAAGGCCACCGCATTGAAGGCACTCTTCGTTTCGAGGAATACGTCGGCGAACATGCCCGCGCGCAACATGCCCTCCGGGTTGGTGACGTCATAGCGCAGGGGGATCGTCCGTGTCTCAGGGTCAACGACCCGTCCGAAGCTGACGATCTGTCCGTTCAATTCCCCGAGCAGGTCAAAGGTCCTGTCCGGGAAGGCGGCCAGGCTCATCAAGGCGCCTGGTGCATCCCCAATTCTTGCCAAGTCAAACTCTGAGATATGCGTAGCGATCCAGGCGCTCGTCATGTCGATCAGGTGATAGACGGCAGCTTGTGATGTAACGTGTTCCCCCTCGACGAACTCGACCCCGACAACTTCACCGGAGATGGGGGCGATCAGCGGCAATCGAAGGCGTTCGGTTCCAGCGTTCTCTGCGCGTGCGGTCATCGCACGTTGGCGCAAGGCAGCGAGTTGTTCTTGGGAGGTCATCAAGGACTTCCTCAGGGAGTCCGCGCTCTTTGATTCGTGCTCGGCCAACTTCACGTCCCTGCGCGCGGCTTCCAGGCTGGCCACTGTTCCAAGATCCTTCGTGCGAAGTTGTTCGATACGGGCGAGTGCTTGTCGTGCAAATACGAGTCGCGTTTGAGACTGAAGCAGGCGCTGCTCGACCACGATGGCTTCTGCTTGAAGATCGTATTCGCTCTCAAGCAAGGCAACTTCGATCGTGTAGTAGCTCGTCGAATTGGCGGCCAGTTGGGCCCGATCCGAATTGTTAAGGGGAGGCTCGATATACGCCAAGATCTGCCCTTGCTCGACGCTCTCTCCGATGTGCGGAATATGCCCGATGTCGGGTGGCAGCAACCGTCCCTGGATCGGCGCGCCGACTACAGCTGTGGCGTAGTGGGGCGCTTCGACTTCTCCGAGGACCTGAAGTCGTTCGGTCAGGGTTCTATGCTCGACTTGTTCCAAAAGTAAACCAATCTTCCACGCCTGCTCCAAAAGGAAGGGGACGGCATCCTTGGGCTCACCGATTGCATCTGCTTTCGCTGCATGATGGGCGTCGTGAATGTTGGCGTGGACAATTACCGGAGCGAGCGGAATCGTGTCCTCGACCTGATCGCTGGTGATTATGATTTTCGCTTCGTATTCCCCAGGCGCTTCGAGCGCACTCACGGGAATGAATAAGCCGTCGCGCGTGGGCTTCGGGGCTTTAAGGACGATTGTCGCGTCTGATCCTCTTGTGAGTTCTAGGCGCAATCGCCCGCTGCGTACCGGCTGGCCGGTAGCTAGGACTGTAACGTGCGCTAAGTAGCGAGCCTCTAAACCGGGCACCAGGCGCGGGTACTCCATGAAGAGCTCAACCTTATCCGTGAACACAGTGACCGCAACGGGATCGGGCGTGTCGTGCGCGTGTGAGCCCGAGCTGTCGTGCGAGTGATCTGTGTCCTTAGCGCTTGTGATGTCGGGTGCGCATCCGACCGCGAGGAATAAGAGAGCGCACGATGCGGCTACATAGCCGACGTTTCGGTGGCCTGAAGAAATGAGCATGAAGGGTCCGTGGTTTGCCTGCTTTGAGCAGTTCCTGACTGATTGAAGTTGTGACGTACTTCTGGCAATGCCGAAGTACGTGTAACGATTTGACGCCAACTTCCAACTTGGGTTGGGGGCGTAAATCGACTCAGATCAGGATGCGGACGGGGGACCCCGTTGCCGCTGTACAAGCCGTGGCCGACTTCTTGGTGGCCGCAGCTCTAAGCAAACAACTGCCGAGGACAACAAGTTGACTGCGGGGTGTGACCAACCCTCACTCGCAAGCATCGCTTGAGTAGCGACCAATGCTTGGCTGGTCCTTGCTGTCGTGATGACGAGCTCTGCGACGTGGTCCTCCGCCGGGTGCGGAGGATGCTCGTCGTGATCATGTTCGCTATGCTCGTGCTTGTGATGAGCATGGCCCTTGTGATCGTGGTGATCTCGGGCAACCACATGCGAGAAGGAATGTGCCGCTGACCCAAAGTGCTCTTCTTGCGCCAAGTGAATTGGCGCGTAGAGCATCCGTATGCCCATGGCGAGTAGCATAAGAAACAGAGGTAACTTGCTCTCTTCTCGTTTAGTGCGTTCAGGCTGGGTCATGTGGTTGGCGAGAGTATGCTCTCGCGCGACCAGCGGAGACTACCTAAATGTCGCACGCAGGGAAAGTTACAGCCGCGCAATGTCCTGCGGCGGCCAGGCAGCGCTACTTCTCAAGGTACTCTTTCAGCTTAAGGTACACGCCCTCGTTGGCGGGGATGAAGAAGTCGATCAAGCCCCTGTACTCCGGCGTATCCCGGTACCCCACGCCATAGGCTGTGATACGCGTGCGTTTTTCTCCAAGCGCCTCGAAGGTTGTGACCTCCATCAGATTCTCATCGTCTTCTTTCATGAATTGTGGAAAGTGGTCGGCAAATTCGGCGCGCAAGGTGATCAGACGTTCTGGCACGTAGTTCACGATGTTCAGAGTGATCGTGCCCGGGTCGCCGACCTCCGCGTCGGGGCCGTAGTGCGAGCGAATTGTTCCACCCGGGCGAAGATCAATCTCGACATGAGGCGCAGACCAAGCCTTCCAGCCGTCCTCGGTCACATAGGCATTCCAAACGTCGCTGATGGATGCTTCGACTTCAAGTTCTTGAACGAGCACCAACCCGCCAATCTCCGTCTCGATCAGATGGCTTTGGACTAGCTTGGGTTCAGTATCTTGAGTTTGTGCCGCACCGATCAAGAAGAGCGGAATGGCGAGCAGCAGTGTTGCAGTTTTGAGTTTCATGGGTACGTCGTCGGGATGTTTAGTGCGCTTTACTTTGCGCTCTGCGTAGGGGCTGTTCAGAAGATTCCAGAATTCCATCATGGGGCGAGTCGAGGCGCTCCCCATGAAAAGCCTAGGGACAGAACGAAGCCTCGAGACCATTCGATAAGTTGAACAGTCCCGGAGTAATGGAATCTCGATACCAGTATTGGAAGTTCCAGGTAGATCCAGCAGCAATCTCGCCGCCGGGGCTGGGCGGGTTGGCGAGGTCGATGGGGCGTTGTACGGTTCCGGAAGCGTTCGCAAGTATCGCGGGGTTGAGGCGCCAGATTCCGCCGCCTACACAGCGAAAGCCATCTCCGAAGGTGACTTGGATCTGGGTAGATCCGTAGAAGAAGAGACCCACCTTGTTGGGGAGAACTCCGCTCGCAGATAACACAAAATCGTTGGCGCTCATGCTGGTGCTACCCGTCGATGAGATGCTCGCAGAGGTTCCAGAGGAGTTCAATGTGGCCGCGCAGTAGGTACTTGAATTACAGGTCAGGGACTTCGAGACGATCTTGTAGATCTCGCCTCCTACGTTGCTGAGGATGTAGATCTCGCCTGCGTTGTCGACTCCAAAAGAGGTGGGGAAGTCGATAGGTCCGCCCAAGTTTGGAAGGAGATCAGCCGTTCGTTCGACATGCTCTGTGACCTGTGCGCCATCCCATTTGAAGGACCAGAAACGATTGGAACAGAAGTCGGCGTAGAAATAGTCGCCGTACAACTCGGGGATCTCCGTGCCGCGGTAGACCTCGCCGCCGATGATGGCGCAACGGCCCTCGTCATGAAAGTAGGTGAGAGCTGGTGGCACATAGGAGGGGTCGCCACAAGTGAGGCATCCGCTGCCGGTGAAGTTCGTGCACGTGTTGCCTTCAAGGCAACGCCAGCCCATGTTCTTGCCTGCGGCAGTTCCGGAGTTGAGTACGTCTATCTCTTCCCATTCTTGTTTGCCAACATCAGCGATGTAGAGATCGCCATTGAGCGAATCGAAGGCGAAGCGCCATGGCTGACGTACGCCATAAATCCAAACGTGTTCATCGGCACCCGCTTGTCCGACAAAGGGATTGTCGTTCGGGATGTAGGGCGGGAGTATGTCTACGTCGATGCGTAGAATCTTGCCGAAGGATGAGGCTAGATCCTGCGAGTTGTTGTCGGTGTTGTTGGCAACCAAGACACCGTCACCGGTGGAGACGTAGAGCATTCCATCCGGTCCGAACTTGATGCAATCCCAGTTGTGGATGGTCGAGGGCTGTTGGATTGGGCCAAGGATCTGAACTCTGGAATTCGGATCGACGACTTCTGGATCCGTGGACGAGACTGTGTACTGCGCCAAGTGTGTTACCAACTGGATGTCCATGTAGAGAATGAACACTCGACCGTTGTTTTGATAGTCCGGGTGGAATGCAAAACACGTGGCGGCTTCGTTTGTTGTGTCAAGCTCTGCGCGGATGTCCAGGTATAGGCCTGGATTGAGAACACCATTCTTCACGATGCGAATTCCCTTGCGCCTTTCCAGGATGAAGAGTCGTTCGTTGTCGCCGGGCGCTTGCGCCAAGTAGCCGGGAGCCGCGAGTCCGAAAGCAACACGTTCGGTGTATAGCGTTTGAGCGGACCCAGATGCGAGCGGGCAGCTCATAAGTAAGAACAGGGCGAAAACAGCTTCTTTCATGGTGCACGTGTTGGTTCGTTGTGGGCTAAAACCTGCGTGGGAAGCGTCGCAGGAGGGTAGCTCTCGATTCTATGAGTCTATGCAAAAGTCTTCATTCTCGCAGAGGAACTCTGTTCTTCATATGAGTCTAATCTTGAGTGTTCGCTTTGACTGACTCTCCGCCGCCAAAAGCTTGAACGGTAGGCTTCAGATGCCGATTCCCGTAAAGGCTCTGGGCAATCGCGACCTGGCATTGGGCGGGCAATCTTAGTCTGCAGGCGCAGATGCTTAGTGACTCGCTGGGAATTCTAAGTGGGTCGTATCCCTCGAATCCATGGCGCACAATCTGTTATTGCGGCACGCGGTTGTCACCCGCCGAAGACCTCTACGGACTTTCACTTATTCCACTTTATGACCAAGTGCAGAGGGAAGAATCCGAAGTCGGTTTGCCAACGCGCACACGATTCGCACGTCGAGGAACGGAGCGCTTCTGTGGATGTGTTGGTGTGTGCTGGCCTACGAACTTGACTTTGAATCTCCACCCGTCACTGCGGGAGAGATCTTGCCAGGGACGACTTGGAACTTTCAAGGCTGGTTCCGCGATACAAATGGCGAGCCTGCGGGCTTCAACTTGTCGACGGCGGTTGAGTTGAGATTCCTTTCCTAGCGGTTGGCTTGTGCGCTGCTTTGGCCTCGAGAGCAGCGCAGTTACTCGCCGGCATCAAACCTGAAACTCTTCAACTGTAGGTGCTGGACTTCATTTTGAGCCTCATCGATTTGGATGATGCGGTCCATGGCGACGTCTTCGAAGACTTGTGTCTTGTCAGTCGTAGGCCAGTAAATGGACAGCTTGTCGATCTTAGTCGCCTTGCCTAAGCCAATCGTTTGTCTAAGCGGATTGGCGCCGAAGCTGCCGCCGGAGTTTACGTGGCGGTAAACGCTTCGCTGGCCGCTGGCTTCGGTGATGTCGATTTTGATGCGCGCACCAATCGCGGATCGGTTGGACTCTCTGCCGACTAATTTGACCGTGATCCAGTGGTTGTCGAAGCCTGGGTTCTCGTAGAACGAGTCAGCGAACTTATCGCCAGGGAAGGCGCCGCCCATTTCCTCAAAGATGTCTTGATCGCCATCGTGATCAAAATCGGCAAAGGCGACCGCGTGACCCTTCTGCAAGTGGCCAAATCCGCCTGCCGTTGTGACGTCGTAGAAGCGCTTGCCCGCGACGTTGTGGAACATCACGTTGGGCATGAGCGCCTCAAAACTTGGGTAGCCTGTGCCGAGGTAGATGTCGAGGTAGCCGTCGTTGTCGAGGTCGCCGAAGTTAGAACCCATCGGCAGCGCGAGCTTGTTCAGATTGCGCTCCTTGGCAACGTCCACGAAGCCACCCTGACCATCTCCTTCGTAGAGACTTGGGCCCTCCATGGTGTACTCTTGGCCTAGGTAACTCATCACGACCTGATGGAGCGCAGGGGGCTGACCATCGTAGCTTGGGACGTAGATGTCGAGCACACCGTCGTTGTTATAGTCCCAGAACCACAGGGGGAAACTGAGGGTCGGTCCGGCGACACCAAGTTCGATGGCGACATCGCTGAAGGTTCCGTCTTGGTTGTTGTGGTACAGCCGGTTGATGCCCTGCATGTTGGACACGTAGATGTCGGGGTAACGATCTTCGTCGTAATCGCCCCAAACTACGCCCTTGGCAAAGCGTTCATTGAGCACGCCGGCAGCGCGCGCCACGTCAAAGAAAGTGCCCTTGCCGTTGTTGCGGAATAACTGGCAAGCCATGCCTTCGTTGGCTACGAAGAGGTCTATATGACCATCGTTATCAAAGTCGGCCCAGCTAGCGCACTGCGTCGGGTGCGCTTCGCCGAGACCTGATTCGAAGGTCACGTCACTGAAGCTTCCGTCGCCATTGTTGCGTAATAGTGAGTTGGGGTGTTTGCCAGCTTCACCGAGCCAGGCGCCGCGCTGAATGAAGATGTCGGTGTAGCCGTCGTTGTTGTAATCGGCCTGGACCATGTTGATGCCACCCATCAGCCCGCCGAGCCCCGCTTCTTCAGTGCGGTCCGTAAAGCTGCCATCGGCATCGTTTT
Organism: Planctomycetota bacterium; assembly: GCA_047639675.1. Lineage (GTDB taxonomy): Bacteria > Planctomycetota > UBA1135 > UBA1135 > JABACD01. The sequence continues at coordinate 143,386 of JBLIOI010000001.1, forward strand.
TGAAGTAGTGCATTGGAGCGGTCGCATCCCAACAAGACGTGACAATGTCTATGTAGCCGTCATTGTCAAAGTCATCTGCGATTGTGCCGCCAACGAGGTTGACGCTATCCACGCCTAACTCTGCGGCGATGTTCTTGAAGGCCGGAAAGGGTTCTTCGGAATCGAAGACCCCAGGGTCGATCAAGTGCTCGGCCGGCACTTCATCCGGATAGGTCCCGAGTGTCATGTAGGCGATGTTGAGCAACCAACGTGCCCGCAAGTGTTCGCCCTGACTGCGTTCGAGGACTTCACGCAGGTACTTGATGGCTAGCGTGGAACCCTTTTTGTCCGTGTGGATTCCGCCGCCTTTGATCGGGAGGAGGCAGCTCTCCGGTGTGGTGAGTTTGCAGCAGTTTTGTGTCTCACCTATTCGCAAGTAGCTGAGTGCGAGCTGGAAGACAGCGAGGGTTAGGCGATCTTCGCTCAGTTGACCTTCGAGCTTTGGGATCAGGTCGTAAGCTGCACGGGCGTGTTCAATTGCCAACGTTTCATTGCCCAGGCGTAGTTCTGCGCCCGCGAGATTGGAGTGGCTAATGAACAGTTGTGAAGATGTCGCCTCGTCCAGAATCCTCTCGTGCAGAGCCCGCGCAGCGCGTGCTTCCTTATCACCGAGGAATGGGTTGTTGTTGGGAGTTTCTTCCGCGATCTTTTGAAGAGCATCGAGCATGCGCTTATGCCCCGAACTTAGTTTCCGTTCTGCAGGCGCAGGACCTTCAAGGGTTGGGATTGTCTCTTCCGAGCTGTCCGCTATGGCGGACTCATTCTCTTGTGAAACTGACCAAAGGGCTAGCACGACACCTACCCCGATTGCAGCCGCTGCAAGGGCTAGCGCGGGACGAACGGCACCCGCTGAATTGGCGGGGATTTGACCGTGGCGTTTATGATGCGTGCGTCGTTTGAACACCGAGTGCCCCTAAGAGTTCGTGGTCGTATAGGTGGATCAGGGAGTAGCCTCATACCCTACGATGAGGGAGTCAAAGTGACAACGCGCTGGTTTCGGTTCGAGCCTAGCGTTTCAGAGGAAGCAGCGGGAATCCACAGATCGCGGCGCGCACGCGCTTGAGATCGTATAGATCGCGCATGTGATTGCTCAGCTTGGTCGATCCACTGATTGTCTTGCCCGATTGCATCAACTGTTCGGGGCTTCCAAAGAAGCCTGCGACGTAACCCGCTCGTGCTTGCAGTAGGGACTTTTCATCGGGGAGTTCTCTTCGCAGCCAGCGATAGCTACCGGTGCGTGCTTCATAACAGTCGGGGTGGTGGCGAGCCAGAGCGACCGCGAGATGCTTCTCCGATTCTTCGGGCAAAGCTCGAAGCAGCGCCGAAACCCCGCGCGCGCTTTTTCCTAGTCGTTTGCTAGCAGGGCTTCGTCCGCCGCCCGGTGCGCCTCGAAGTAGTTTTGTGGGTCAGCGGTGGAGGATTGAGCCAGGGAGAATCTGATTGTGAGGAGGAGGGGCAGCATATCGATTCGAAACGATCTCTGATTTAAAAGGTCCCTGTCCATCGACTCAAAACTGCTTGGTCACCTGCGCTCTTTCGTTGGCCAGCAGCGCGATCTCAGGGCCCGCCGATACTTGCAGCAGCGCACAACGGATCATCTTGGCCCCAGGTAGTTGGCCGATCATTCCGAATCGCACGGTAAACGACGCGGAACCTGTCGGTCACTTCCGCGGAACCCTCGACCCAAGGCGCCGAGTCTCTCGATCTCGACAATTTCTCGGCAATACCGCGGAGCTCCATCATTCGCATCTACGTCGTCGCCGGCGCCTGTGCGAGCTACGTGTTCACTCTCTCGGGTGAGCCGGGAACCAGCTATTGCACATCGTTCGTGAACTCAAGTGGATACGCCGCGCTAATTGGCGGCTCACAAAGCGCGAGCGTTTCGAACGAGAGTTTTCGTATAAGCGCTCGCAGGCTGCCCTTCAGAGTGCCCGCCACTTTTTTCTACGGTTCGAGCGCCGTCAATGTGCCCTTCGGGAACGGAACACGTTGTGTTGGTCTGCCCTTTGCTCGCTCGCCAGTGTTTGAGTCTTACAAGGCGTCAGTTGCGTGGTTCGTCAACGCGGCGAACCAGTCGACCAGCTTGGTGCCGATCCTTGCGGGCTCGACCTACAACTTCCGATGCTGGTTCCGAGACCCCTGGGCTGGTGGCTCAGCCTTCAATCTGAGTGACGGGTACAGAGTCCTGTTCACTCCTTGAACGACAATCATCGGTCACATCTGGGAACTCGGATCTCAGGGTCTTGGGGGGGGTGATTCGACTAGGGGCGCCACTGCGCGGGCTGTTTCCCGCTCTATGGGGGGGCTTCGGCTCCATGCGAGGTGTTTTTGAGCGCCCGTCCGGGGATAGCCCTCCACCTGCCGAATTTGCCGGAATGGCGGGCGAATCGGGCTAATACAAAGAAGCCAGATTTCAGTCCCGTAAGGCAGCATACCTGCCGAATAAAGAAGTGCACCCCAACCGATGATTCCTGTCCTCGGGTTCCCGATCGTTCATTGGCTGCGGCCTTGTGTGTGTGTTTAGGTTGTGTAGACCGCACTCTAAGATCAGAAACCCGTACTCAGGGGCTTCCCAAGGGAGGCAACTGCCCGAATACTGGGTACAACAACTAATTAAGTAGACAGCGAAGGAATTCTGAGGGGGCCCGCGCGGTCCTGGGAACGGTCATGAGGGGAATCAAACAAATCAAAGCCATCTGCCTGGTCGTAACGATCATGGCTGGATCGGCCTTAGCGTCGCCGACCAGCGCACCTGATACGCAATCTGAGGGGATTAGCGACGTCACAGCGGCTTTCGGCGATTGGCGAATCAAGTCTGCGGACAACATCTGCGGTGTGTCTTCGAGCACCCAGATCACAAATCCGGCGAAAGTCGACTACGCCAAGTTGATGGCGGCCACCTCCGAGATGAAGGAAATCCGTCGCGAGGAGATCGACAAGAAGTCGGCTCGCGGCCAGGCTCTGATGACCAAGGCTGTGGCCAGGGTCCTCAAAGCTTCCAAGAGAGCAATGGGCGATAAGGGCCACTGCAGCGTTTGGAAGAAGATCTCGCACAAGGATGGCAACAAGGTGACCGACCTGACGCGGGCCGTTTTGGACAATATTGACTGAGAAGCGCGTCGACGCTGCGTACCAATTCTAGAGCGGGGCCATGGGGCTCCGCTTTTTCTCTTAAATCGGCCCGCGCGAACCACTAGCTTTCTCTACATGCTCCCCGCACGTTCTCCAAGATTCTGGCCGACTGCTACTACTTTATTGTGCGCAGTGGCTATGGCCGGGTTCCTATTCGGTTGCCGATCCCAGGAAGATGATCGCCTCCGGAAGGAGCAAGACCGTCTGACGATGGAGATGTGGCGCGAGATGATTCAGCAGGGGACCTTGACCCCGGTCGATTCGATGGAGGACGCTTTCTCCCAGTTCCGCCCGGAAATGGGCGCGACACCGGAAGACTACAAACTGCTCAACCCGGACTCGCTGGCCAAGGACTTGGGCTCGAGCGACACAGTGCTGGAGCCGAAGCCGCTGGTCACCCCGTCCAAGCCCTTAGAGTCCGAAGAGTCCTTGGTGACGGTCGAGCCCCCGCCGAACTACTACCAACAGTTTGGCTATCGGATCATCGTCCATGGGGACACGGGACTGATTTCAAAGCCCTTCCCGATTCGCTCCGATTCATCGGAGAAGATGTTGAAGTTCATCAAGAGCTACGGGGACTTCCCCATCTGGGATGGCGAAGGTTTGCACACGCCCGAGTCCGTGCATCTTGAGGTGCTCAAGGACATGGACATGGAGTTTCTCGCAGACAATATGCGTGATCCCAAGGAGTCCTTGGGCAAGAGTCGCTCGATGGGAGACTGGTTGATGGTTACAGCCAGCCCGGATATTCTCGAAGAAGTAGAGGCCTTCATCGACACCTTTGCGGGCGGCCCACCGCAAATCGAGATCGAAGCGAAGATTGTCGAGTGGATTACGCGAGACACCTTGGATCTCGGCGTCAACGACGTCTCAGTCGAGTTTCCTGCGCACACGCTATTCAACAGCCTCGGTTGGAACTTCCCGAACTCTGCGACTTCTGACACGGGCGGTGAGTTCTTTGCCGGGATCAGTTCGATTCACGACGGCGTGACCTACGCCGCGATGTTTGAGGCGCTCGCTTCCTACGAAAACGTCTCGATCATCTCACGGCCCAAAGTGGCCACGCGTGACGGAGTCCGAGCGATGTTGAAAGCGACGGAGAACATTCCGTACCTCAAGGTCACCGGGATCAACAACTCCGGCAACGCGACGACGGCGTTGGACTATCAAAATGTTGGCGTTCAGTTGTACGTCACTCCACGCCTCGTCGGTACCAGCACGATTGCGCTGCAGATTGATATAGAGGCGTCGCAGCAAACCGGGTCTGCTGTGACCTTGGACATCATTTCCGGCACCGACTCAAGAACAGTTTCGACACCCATTCTTTCCTCGCGATCGGCGGAGACCACGGTGTATCTCAAGCCTCAGCAGGCGGTGATCATCGGTGGATTGATCTCCGAACGCGTGGTTGAGGTCGAAAGCGGGATCCCGATCCTGAAAGACTTGCCGCTGCTCGGCTATCTCTTCAAATCGACCCGGGAAAGCACAGAGCACGCAACGCTCCTATTTTTCATCCGCCCGCGATTGATGGAAGGCACGGACCTCAACCAGCCCTTCTGAGCTGATTTAGGTAAACTTCGACGTAGCAGGAAGAGCGGCTACCGTCAGTCGTCGCTGCTAAACCGCCATGAGGATATTTCGACAACACTCGCCGTCTAACGAGCGCCGCGGAGCTGCATTGCTGCTCTCGGTCTTGGTGCTCTTCGTACTGATCGCCATTGTTTCTCAGATTCGCATCAGCACGATGACCGACGCGCGCGTTGGTCAAAATGATGTGGGGCTTTCCGTGATGGAGCGCACGATCGAGTCGGCCAAGTGGGACGTCTACGAGATGTTGAAGGTCGATGGTGAGGAGGCCGCCGGTGGAGGCGGAGGTGGTGGCAACACCCCGCCTTTGGATGGAGCTGCTGGCGGCGAAGAAGAGGCCGAGTCTCCGTCCGATTCGTCCAAGGATGAGTGGGCGCAGATTCAGCGCACTACCATCAACCGCGTGGATCTGCGCATCATGGTCGAGGCTGAAAACGCCAAGTACAACCTGCTCAACATCCTGGTGGAGGACGAGGAGCAAGCCGAAGAGGCCTATCAACGTGTCGTGCGGATTCTCGACCTGTTTCGGGAAGGCACGGACTACGACATCTCCGATCGTGAGGCGGAGGAGATGGTGCGCCAAGTGAAGGAGTATCTACTCGAACGCAATCGCACCAACTGGCCACAGCCGGAATTGTTGACCAAGGTGGAGGAACGCATCGGGATGTTCATGCCGATGTCCATGGGCGACTTCCAGGTGCTTGAGAGTTGGCGATCGGAACTGTTCATGTGTTTCCGCGACGGGAATGACACCAAGGTCCACAGTGTCGAGCAGTTCTTGACCGTTTGGTCATCACCGAGCAAGAAGTCCGAGCTAGGTGCGGCGGCTTCGCAGTCTGACGGCGGCAGCGATGGCGGTGGAGGCGGCAACGACGACGACGATGATGATGCCAGCGCTGGTGTCGGCGACGGCGGCGGCGGCGGCGGTACCAACGGTGGCGACGACGGCGGTGACGGCGGTGACGGCGGTGGCGGTGGCGGCGGTGGCGGAACCGAGGACGATAGCGATGGGGGCACCAGCGATAGTGAACAGCAATCCAGCGGAAGCCCCGGCTACGGCATCAACCTGAACCTCGCCCCCAAAGCTGTTCTCGCCGGGCTATTCGACGACCGCGATGTTCAAATTCGTTTTTGGGATGACGTCGTCGACTACCGCAACCTTGATGAAGAGGATGGCGAGGACGAAGAAGACGTCGAGCCCTACTACGATCAGTACAACGAAGAAATCCGCGACCTGCGCGTCTTCGAGTCCCTAGAAGAGTTGAGCGAAGTGCGTTCCTGGGACGACTACGACTCGGAAACTCAGTCGCGCATCATGTCGATGCTGACGGCCGAGAGTGAAGTCTTCACGATCTACATCACCGCACGCAAGGAGGTGTCTGCAACTGGCGGCCTTTCCGAATTCGGTGATGCTCGCGAGCGGGAACGCGCGGAAGAAGATCCCGGTGGAGCTCTGGTGCGAACCGTGCGTTCCGTCGTTTGGCGCAGCGCGGGTGATAGCGAGGTAGAGATCATCCCGATCATTCCGTGGGAGGTTCTCACCTACCGGCCTTTCCAAGTTCAAGACTATCCGGAAGATGACTACTAGGCCTAGCCTGCATCATCAATGAGTCCATTCGCCAACCGCCCCAAGCTATTCGGTTTCGCCTCACTCTCGCACTCTGACGGCACTTCGCGGATTCTCGCCTTCACGGCGGCAATGAGAGCCGCCTTCGAGGCCGGAATCCACCGATCACCGTCAGAACACGAGTCTGAGCTGCTCGCAAATCAACTCCTGAATAATGCGGGCTAAGGCGCAGGGCAAAGCACCGGACCGTTTGCGACTCGAGGTCTTTCATCACCTCTTCGCGGCACTTGGAGAGGAAATGGGCGTGACTTTGATGCGCTCTTCTTTTTCGCCGAACATCAAAGAGCGTCGCGACTTCTCCTGCGCGATGTTTGACGCGGACGGCCGCATGATTGCGCAAGCAGCGCACCTGCCTGTGCACTTGGGTGCAGCGCCAATGTCAGTGGCGGCGGCTCGCGAAGTTTTCGAGATGCAATCCGGCGATGTCGTTCTGCTCAACGATCCATATCGCGGCGGAACTCACCTCCCGGACCTGACTTTGATTTCGCCAGTGTTCTTGCAAGGCGACAAGAGTCCGAGCTTTTATCTCGCCAATCGCGCGCACCATGCGGATGTCGGCGGGCAAGAGCCGGGGTCGATGGCGCCTGCGCGCGATGTGCACGGCGAAGGCTTGCGCATTCCGCCGGTGCGGTTGATTAAGAATGGCGCAATGGATCAAGAACTCCTGTCGCTCCTACTTGCCAACATGCGAGTTCCCGGGGAACGCAAAGCGGATCTCCTCGCCCAGTGGGCGGCCAATCGGATCGGCGAGACGCGCATGCATGAAATGGCCCTAGAGTACGGCGCGCGCGAGTTGCGTGTCCGTGCAGCGCAATTGATGGATTGGACCGAAGAGCTCTCCTCGGACTTGGCGCGCAGCGTTCCACAGGGCAGCTGGAGCTTCGAGGATCATCTGGAGTCGCCCGGGCCCGGCGGCGACGGTTTGGCGCGCATCGCCTTGACCCTGCGCAAACAGCGAGGGCGTTTGATCTTCGACTTTAGCGCGACGGACGACCAAATCGCCGGTGCGCTGAACACGCCGCCGGCGGTCCCGCGCGCCGCCGTGTTCTATTGCTTGCAACAGTTGCTGCCGCCGGGGACTCCCGCCAACGATGGCGTTCTGCGACCAGTCGAGATCGTCACCCGTCCGGGCAGCCTTGTCGATGCACGCTATCCGGCGCCCGTCGCGGCGGGCAACGTGGAGACGAGCCAGCGACTGGTCGATGTGATCCAGGGCGTCTTGGCACAAGTTTGGCCGGAGCGGATTCCGGCTGCGAGTGCTGGAACCATGAGCAATCTGACCTTCGGCGGGGCGGGGGACGAAAATACGCGGGCTTTCGCCTACTACGAGACGATCGCTGGCGGTGCGGGCGCCGGGCCTCTTGGCCCCGGAGCGCATGCCCTGCAAACTCACATGACGAACACAAGGAATACGCCGATCGAAGCTCTCGAGGCTCATCTGCCCGTGCGTATCTTGAGTTATAGCGTGCGCCGCGGCTCAGGCGGCAAGGGCCGCTTCGCCGGCGGTGACGGCCTGGTTCGCCGATTGCGATTCTTACGCGAGGTGCGTGTCGGCTTTGTCGCCGAGCGCTCCCACAATGGCCCTTGGGGCCTCGCCGGCGGCGCTTCTGGCCAGGTCGGTGGCGCGCGGTTGCGGCTCACGGGGGCCCGCCGGGACCAACAAGTTCCCAGCAAAGGCTCCTTTCAGCTCAGCGCGGGATCGGAATTCGAGGTGCGAACGCCGGGCGGCGGCGGCTTCGGTGATTGAAGAGCCGGGGGAATCCTTGTTCCGGAAGAGATCACTCGTGACAATGTTTCTCTGTTCCGGGCAACGCCCGTTGCTCCTGACGCTCGACCATTTATAGAGCTCAGGGCGGCGAGCCATTTTTCTCCTCTTCTAGAAGCGACACCAAAGCATGCCTTCTCTCAGCGTATTCGGAGCCCAGTGGGGCGACGAAGGCAAGGGTAAGATCATTGACCTACTCTCCAGCGACGTCGACTACGTCGTCCGTTATCAGGGAGGGGCAAACGCCGGTCACACGGTGATTGTCGGTGATGAAAAGTACGTGCTGCACTTGGTCCCTTCGGGAATCTTGCACGCGGGCCGCGTTAACGTGATTTCCAACGGATTGGCGGTGGATCCCATCGCTCTCCTCGAAGAAGTCGACGGGTTGATCGAGCGCGGCGTCAAAGTCGATGGCGAGAACCTGCGGCTGTCCGGCTCGGCGCACGTAATCTTTGCTCACCACCGAACTCTCGATCAACTCTCCGAGCGTTGGCTTGGCGAAGGTCGCATCGGAACGACAGGTCGCGGCATCGGTCCGAGCTACGCGGACAAGGCCGCGCGCACGGGGTTGCGCATTGCAGACCTGCTCGAGCCTGACCTCTGCCGCAAGAGGCTTAGCGCCGCACTTGCCGAAAAGAACGCGGTGATCGAAAAGGTGCACCGCTCTCAGCCCCTGAACCTCGACGAGCAGCTCGACTGCTACGTGGCATTGGGCGATCGCTTGCGTCCCTTCGTGGGGGATGTGGGCGCTGAGGTTCGGCAAGCATACCGTGATGGGAAGACGGTCCTATTCGAAGGAGCCCAGGGCTTCATGCTGGACATCGACCATGGCACCTATCCTTACGTGACCTCGTCGAACACCGCGACCAACGGCATCCCCGCTGGCGCTGGCTTTCCCGCGAAGAACATTGAGCGCGCCATCGGAATCGCAAAGGCCTATTGCACACGGGTCGGCGAGGGTCCCTTTCCGACCGAAGAGCACGGCGCGGAAGGCGATGCGATTCGCGACGCGGGTCACGAATATGGAGCGACCACCGGTCGTCCCCGTCGCTGCGGATGGTTCGACGCCGTGGCGGTTCGTTACGCGCTTGAATTGAATGGCGCCGACGGTCTGGTGATGACCAATTTGGATGTGCTTTCGGGCTTTCCTGATTTGCGCTGCGCCGTGGCTTACGAACAGGACGGTGAGCGTTACGACGAATACCCCGCTGGCGCTGACCTCGCCGATTTGAAGCCCATTTACGAGACCCTGCCGGGCTGGACCGAGGACATTACCGCGGTACGCAAGTTCGAGGACTTGCCCCAAAATGCGCGGGACTACGTGCAGTGGGTTGAAAAATGCTTGAAGACGAAAATCGTGATGCTGTCGGTTGGTCCCGATCGTAAGCAGGTCATCTCTCTCGGGCTTTAAGGTGACCTTACCTCCCAAAATAGAACGGCCGGACCTTGGCGGTCCCTTCCCTGATCACGTGGCCGTGATCATGGACGGTAATGGCCGTTGGGCGGAGAAGAGCGGCTTGCGTCGCATCTTTGGCCACCGCGAAGGCGTCAACTCCGTGCGCGAAACGACGACGGAGTGCGCTCGCATGGGCATCAAGAGTTTGACGCTCTACGCCTTCTCGGTTGAGAACTGGAAGCGCCCGCGCGCTGAGGTTCGCTACTTGATGCGACTCTTGCGACGCTTTCTGATCGACGAGCTGCCGACCTTGATGGAGAACGGTGTGCGATTGATCGGTATTGGTCGCTTGGCGGACTTGCCGGCGGACACCTTGAAGACCTTGCGAGAAACGGAGCGCTTGACAGCAGACAACCAGGGCATGGTCTTGCGCTTGGCCTTGTCTTACGGCTCGCGCACAGAACTTGCGGACGCGGCTCGGCGCTTGGCGGATGACGTCGTCGCTGGTCGCATGGCGAGCAAAGACATCGACGAGGAAACTCTGCGTGAGTACCTCTACGATCCGGACACTCCCGACCCGGATTTATTGATCCGCACGGCGGGCGAAATGCGTATTTCGAACTTCTTGTTGTGGCAGATCTCTTACTCGGAGTTCTACGTCACCGATGTCTGTTGGCCCGGTTTCCGTCGCGAGCACCTATTGGAAGCGCTCAAGAGTTATGCCGGTCGCGAACGTCGTTTCGGCGGCTTGATTCAAGACGGCGCAAAAGGCGTCAAAGCGTAGGTCTTTCGCAATGGCAACAAGGCTACAGAAGGTCGCCAAGCGTACGGTGGTCGGTGCCGCGATCGTGGCTGTGTTGTGGTTCGTGCTGGATCAAGCATGGGAGAGCTCGACTGGGCTTGTGGTTTGGAGTGCTGCGTTACTCCTGACAGCCGGCTGTGTGTTCGAGGTCTCGCGCATGAACAAGATCGTGGACCGCAAGTTTATCTTGCCTCTATGGCTGGGCTTGATCTGTTCTCTGTTGCCTGGAGCCGCGCACTACTTCGGCGAGGATCTCTTGGGCAGTCGCCAGTTGTTCGAAACGGACTACCTCAGCGATCGTGGCTGGCTACTCGGCCTTTTACTTGGCGTGCTGGGGACGGTGCTGAGCGCCTTCTTCCTGGCCGCAAAGCAAACGAAGCCTGGGTTGGCATTGCTCTTGCCTGCTTGGCTCTTCACTCCGCTTTGCGCCTTGACGCTGATCTGGTCTAAGTTCGGTCCCGAGGGATTGGTAGCGATCATCGTGCTTTCCAAAATCGGCGATGTCTTCGGCTACTACGTGGGCAATGCGATGGGGAAATCGCATCCCTTTCCTAACATCAGTCCAGGCAAGACCACTGCTGGCTGTGTCGCATCGCTTGTCGCTGGAACTCTCGCGGGAGCTGCCTGCGTTTGGTTCGGATACCTTCCCGGCGGTGAAGTTGCGCTCGTCGCAGGACTGATCGCTGGCGCTGTGATCAATATTGCTTCTCAACTCGGCGACCTGGTCGAGAGCAAGTTGAAGCGCATGGCCAGCGTCAAAGACTCGGGCACTTGGTTTGGACCCTCCGGCGGCTGTCTCGATTTGGTGGACAGTCTGCTGTTGTCGGTTCCCGCGGCGCTCATCAGTTGGCCACTACTGTTCGCTTGAGCAAGTCTTGACGATCGTCGTTAATTCCTTGCTGGTAAGTAGTTGCCGCACTCTCATTTCGCTTTTCCGCATGTGCAGCTGCGCTCCCAGAGCGCTACGTTGACAGCACAACCTCGCGGGGGCGATGCTTTGCTCAGATTCGGACCCCCCCAGTCGCTTACTCCTTTATCACTTTGATCGAGATCACGATTCCTCTGCAGTCCCGGGACGAAGCTGTCCTGGTCCTTGGACCCTACGACCGTTTTGCCAAGCTCATGCGCCAAGAACTCGATATCGAGCTCTTCACGCGCGAGGGAAACCTGCGGCTGAAAGGTGCCGATGGCGAGGTGTTGGAAGCTCAGCGTCGCATCGACCACCTCTTGGGGAAAATTCGCAAGGGGCGCGAACTCAATCTGCGTGAGATCGAAGAGATCTTGCTCGGCAAACCGAAATCCGAGAAGAGCGAGTCGGCGAAGTCGGCTTCGCACTCCAGGCAGAGCTCCAATCACTCGAGTTCCGCTAGCAGTGACTCGCCGGGCTCCGAGAGGAAGAAAGGTGTCGTGCGTTTCCGTGCGCGTGGAGTTGAGCCGCGGGGGGAAAATCAACGGCACTACATGGACATGATGACCAAGCTAGACTTGGTCTTTGGCACAGGCGTCGCAGGTACCGGCAAGACTTTCCTGGCGGTCGCTGCAGCCGTGCAAGCCTTGCGCAATGGCGAAGTTCGAAAATTGATCATCACGCGTCCCGTCGTGGAAGCAGGCGAGCATCTCGGCTTTCTTCCGGGCGACTTGCACGACAAGCTCAATCCCTACGTGCGTCCGATCTACGACGCCTTGCAAACTCTACTCGACAGCGACGATGTGACTCGTCTCGAGGAGTTGGGTGTGATCGAAGTGGCGCCGCTCGCCTACATGCGCGGCCGAACCTTGTCTGAAGCCTTTGTGATTCTCGACGAAGCGCAGAACACTACTGTTGGCCAGATGAAAATGTTCCTGACGCGTTTGGGCGAAGACTCGCGGATGGTCGTGACCGGCGATCCCACTCAGAACGACTTGGACCCGCGCGTCAAGAGTGGCTTGAATGATGCGATCTGGCGCCTGCGCGGTTATCAAGAGATCGGCATGATCGAGTTCGAGGCTTCGGATGTGGTTAGGCATCCGCTCGTCGAGCGCATCGTGCGCGCCTACGGGGCTCCCGCAGGTGGTCGAGGGAACGAGGACAAGAGCGAGTGAACAAGTTTCGCCGTTCCTGGTTTGGTGGAAGCAACTCCACCTTGCGTCGCGTTTCGCCTGAGAAGGCCAAGGCCGTGGACATCCGTCCGCGCACCACGCGATTGCCCCAGGGTGGTGAAAAACTGACGATTGCCTGCGTTACCAGCCTGGTGGCGACGCTCCTGATCGGCGGGGGAGCGGACCTTGGCGCCCGCGGCTGGCTCGGACTTTCCGCTCTGATAGGCGCGTCGATGACGCTCTTCTTGCGCTACCTGTTCGACTTCCGCATTCACGTGCTGCAGTCGCTCCCGAAAGCTACGACCTTAGCGGGCTTCATGTTGCTCTCCCTCGCAGCATTGCGCGGGTTCCATGCTTTCGCAGGTCTCGACAACGTGGGCTTCTTACCCTTGTCGCTTGTGGCCTTGGTGACCGTCTTGGTGTGGGGGCGATCAGTCGCCATCGAGTGCACGGTCTACG
>JBLIOI010000002.1:0-123254 GCA_047639675.1 Planctomycetota bacterium
TCTTGCCCTGGAGCGTCGCGTTATGAGTCTGCTGCAGAAAGATGAACAGCGAGAAGGAAGTCAGCATCAAGACGGCGATGGATACCATCGCGGCCGTAGTTGCACGGTTGCGAGACATCCACTTGCGCGCCTCGTAAAGCAATCCGCTGGTGTACGCCCCCACACCTCGGCCTTCGACCCAGGCGCGCAGATCAGCGGCCAGGTCCATCATGCTTTCATAGCGCAAGCCTGGTTCACGAGCCATTGCTTTCTCACAGATCGCAGCCAACTCGCCGTCCACATCCGGAACGATCTTTTGCAGCGCCCAAGGCGGCGCCTTGCGTACTGCTTTCAAAATCGTGATGGCCGGCACCTTCTCTCCCAAGGGTTCATATGGCGCATGTCCCGAGAACAGGTGATAGAGCATCGCACCCATGGAGTAGATGTCTGACAAGGGACCCACGTCCTCGAGCTCACCCCGCGCTTGCTCCGGCGCCATGTAGGCAGGTGTTCCAACGATGTCACCATCGAGCGTGACGAGAGCCGCGTCGCCCGTCGAGCTGCCATCACTGCGGTCCGTCAGGATCTTGCCTTGTTTCTTTGAGGTGCGACTCTGTTTGGACTTCGGCTCCTCTTCCTCGCCTTTCTCCAAGACCTTGGCCAAACCCCAGTCCATCACATACGCCTCACCAAAGGCGCCCACCATGATGTTTGCTGGCTTCAAGTCGCGGTGCACAACTTTCTTCGAGTGCGCGTACGCCATCGCCTCGCAAACACGTACGAAGACTGAGATGACTCGCGCCTGCGTCCAACCACCCTTCTCCATACGCGCCATCTCGAACACCTTGCGCAGGTCGTGGCCATCGACCAATTGCATCGTGAAGTAGACGCGCGCATTGCTGTCGATTCCGATGTCATGCACAGGCACGATGCCGGGATGGTCGAGCTGCCCCGTGATTTGTGCTTCTTCGAGGAAACGTGACAGCCGCCTCTCGGCCACGTCTTCGCTTGACTCACTACTACCCGGCGCAGCCTTGCCTCCGAGCACGACCTTCATCGCCAAGGTCCGGCGCAATTCATGGTCCCAGACCTCCATGATTGCGCCCATGCCACCGCGTGCGATCTCTTGGCGAACGAGATAACGCTGGGTATTGGGATTGAGTGCCGAGAGCCGTGCGTGAACCTTGCTCTTGCTCTTAGAGCTCGAACCGACACCGGCTGGCCTTGGCGCACGATCACCGCTCAGCGAGATCTCTGGGTCGACACCTTCCCCATAGTGCTCGCGCAGGCGCGCGGAAAAGGACGCGGTCGGAGTCAAGCGTTCGAGAATCGCGCTGACCCGCTCGTACTCCTCAAGCAGCCCCGCTAGGTCAGTCGCATAACTCGTATGCTTCGCCACATGAGCCGCCCAATCAACGTCGGGATCGATCTCAAGCTCGCGCAGGTACTCACAGAACGCATCGATAGCCAGGGGGTTCGGCTTGCGCGGTGACGGGATGCTGGAATCTTGCGGTGAATTGGAGCTCATTCGAAGTCTGTACGGTGTCCATCGACTTGCCTCAGAATAGCACAGGAGGGAAGCGGAGCCAGTGCTCACGCTTCCCTCCATCGCTAATTATGCGAGACGTTAGCCTCTTGAAATCAGCCGACGGCAGTCGCCAAGAGACCAGCATCGCGCAAGGACTCTTCCATCGCAGCCCCGATACGCGCCGGGCTGTCGCACATTTTGACGCCGGCCGCCTCGAGCGCCTTAACCTTTTCTTTTGCCGTGCCTTTACCGCCAGCGATGATGGCACCCGCGTGCCCCATGCGTTTGCCAGGAGGCGCAGTCTGGCCCGCAATGAATCCGACCATCGGCTTCTTCACGTTTGCTTTGATGTAGTCAGCGGCGGCTTCTTCTGCACTACCACCGATTTCACCGATCATCACGATCGCGTCAGTCTCGGGGTCTTCGTTGAAGGCCTTGACCACATCGACAAAGTCCGTGCCGTTGACCGGGTCACCACCGATACCAACGCAGCTCGACTGGCCAATGTCACGACACGTGAGCTGGTAGACGGCTTCGTAGGTCAGTGTTCCTGAACGTGAAACAACGCCCACTCGTCCGGCCTTGTGGATGTAGCCGGGCATGATGCCGATCTTGCACTGGCCGGGAGTGATCACGCCCGGGCAGTTCGGACCGATCAAGCGCGAGTCAGAGTCCTTCAGGCGCTCGACGACCTTGACCATATCGAGCACCGGAATGCCCTCAGTAATGGTGATGATCAGCTCGATGCCCGCGTCGATCGCTTCGATGATTGCAGCTGCCGCAAAGGGCGGCGGCACGTAAACGGCGCTGGCGTTACAGCCCGTCGCTTCGCGTGCATCGACCACAGTCCCGAAGACCGGCAGACCGAGGTGTTCGGTGCCCGGCTTACGCGGGTTGACGCCGCCAACCATGTTGGTGCCGTACTCGATCGCTTGCTGTGAGTGAAAGGTTCCCGTCTTACCGGTGAAGCCTTGCGTGATGACTTTCGTGTTTTTATCTACAAAGATGCTCATTGAATTCGCCTCAGCTTAGTTAAGGGTCGCGCAGACCTTCTGGGCGGCGTCGTCCAGGTCTTCGGCGGAGATGATCGGAAGGCCAGAATCGGCCAGTAGCTGCTTACCGAGCTTGACATTCGTACCTTCGAGTCGGACGACTAGCGGCAAGGTGAGGTCGACTTCCTTGACTGCCTGAATCACGCCTTCGGCGATGATGTCGCACTTCATAATGCCACCGAAGATGTTGACCAAGACAGCCTTCACGTTCGGGTCAGAGAGAATGATGCGGAATGCCGCAGCCACCTTTTCGGTGGTGGCTCCACCGCCCACGTCGAGGAAGTTGGCCGGACTGCCGCCGTAGAGTTGGATGACGTCCATGGTCGACATAGCGAGTCCTGCGCCGTTCACCATGCAACCAATTTCGCCGTCGAGGGCGATGTACGAAAGGTCGTACTTCGAGGCTTCGATTTCCTTGGCGTCCTCTTCGTCGAAGTCGCGCATGGCCATGATGTCCTCGTGGCGCATCATCGCGTTGTCGTCGAAGTTGATCTTGCCGTCCAAGGCGAGAACCTTACCGTCGGTCGTCGTGACCAAAGGGTTGATCTCAGCTAGAGAACAGTCAAGTTCGCTGAAGAGCATCGAAAGCTTCTGTAGGAATTCGACGGTCTCGGCGACGAGCGCGTCCGGGATGCCGATGCCCTTGGCGAGGCGTTCCGCGTCCGCTGCACCAAGACCTGTCGACGGTGAGAAGGCCGCTTTCAGAATCTTCTCCGGTGTCTCTTCGGCAACGATCTCGATCTCGGTGCCGCCTTCGGATGAGGCCATCATCACGGGCAACTGGAGCTCACGATCGATGACGATTCCGAGGTAATACTCTTTTTCAATCGGCGAACCTTCTTCGACCCACAGGCGGCGAACTAGTTGTCCCTCCGGTCCGGTTTGGTGGGTAACCAAAGTTGCGCCCAAGATCGATTCGGCCGCTGCGCGGGCTTCGTCAGCGCTCTTGACGAGCTTGACTCCGCCGGCTTTGCCTCGCCCACCTGCGTGTATCTGCGCTTTCACCACGCAAAGGTCCGTGGTGAGTTCGTTGTACGCGGCGACAGCTTGATCGACGGTTTTGCACTCGCGCCCTTCCGGCACGACCAAGCCGTAGCGCTTGAACAGCTCCTTGGCTTGGAATTCGTGAATCTTCATCGGTTTCCTCGCCTTCCGTCTCGGGAAGGCTAACGACAGGGAAAATGGGAAACCGCCGCAGTTGCCCATGATTTGGGCTCCTCCGCGACGGATGGATTTGGCGAGGATTCTAGTCAAAGCCCGCCCAACGAACCACCCGCCGGGAGCACAACACTGGCCCCTCCCCGCAAGAATCTCTGGGAGGTAGAATTTCAGCATGTCCTCCAGCAAAAACGGCCACCTCCTGGTGGACCATGAGATCCGTGCCGAGTTCGGTCGCGCGATTCTCCCCAGCTCCGACTCTTTCCCGCTAAACCCCGAGCAGGTGCAACCAGCGAGTCTCGATTTGCGCCTCGGCCCAGTCGCTTATCGAATGCGAGCCGGCTTCCTGCCCGGCGCGATTCCCCTAGAGACACGCATCGAGCGGCTTTCAATCGGTGAGCTCTCCCTAGAAGGCGCCGGCGCCGTGCTCGAAAAGGGGCTGGTCTATTTAGTGCCCTTGGAGGAGAAGCTAGCCCTACCCGCAGACATCTCGGGACGATTCAATCCGCGCTCCTCTACTGGGCGCTGTGATCTATTCACTCGTATTTTGTGCTCAGGGCACCCACGCTTTGATGAAACGCCGCGCGGCTATCACGGCAACTTATGGATCGAAATCTCCCCGCTTTCCTTCCCGGTACGCTTGGTGCGCGGCGATCGCCTAGGACAAATGCGGCTGCAGCGGGGTGATCCAGCCCTCTCGCGCGAGGAGCTACTGGAGATTCAGCGCGAAACACCCCTTTGCTACGAGGGCACGCGCGCCTTGGAAGGCGATGAGGTTCGCATAGATAAGGATGGCTGCCTGGAGCTCACGGTGGGTCTCGATGGCCGCACCCCGGCCGGCTGGCGTGGGGCGAGTCACACGGATGTCCTGCACTTCTCAGCGGAAAAAAAGCACGCGCGAGAGGACTTCTGGGAAGCAGTGCACGCTCCCGATGGCCGCTGCATCCTGGCCCCCGGCGCTTTCTATATCTTCGCTTCGCGCGAACGGCTGGTGATTCCACCCCATTTAGCCGCCGAGATGCTCCCTGTGGATATCGGTATTGGAGAGTTGCGCAATAATTACGCGGGCTTCTTTGATAATGGGTTCGGTTGGCACGAGGACGACGCTACAGGCGAACCCACCAAGCGCGGAACGCCTGCAGTGCTCGAAGTGCGCGCTCATGACGTTCCCTTCTTGGTGGAACACGGCCAATCGTTTTGCCGCTTGGCCTTCTTCCGCACCTCCGGGCGTCCGGAGTTTTTATATTCCAAGGGTCGCAGCGGCTCCTCCTATCAGGAGCAAGACCTAACCTTGGCCAGGGCCTTTCGCTAGTCAATCAGAAATGGACGAAGAAGTAGAAATCCTGCGCGCACCAGATGCCGCCTTGGTGCGTGAGCTCTCGCTTGTTTTGAACTCCGTTGGCATCAAGCATCGCGTGGTAGGCAATCAACACGGACAGTGGATTGTCACGCACCGCGATCTTGCGCGCCAAGCACTCGATGAACTCTCAAATTATCACCGCGAGAACTTGGGCAGCCGCAAGCACGAGGCCAAATTTCGTTTGCACCCAGGCGGCATGACCCAAGCACTCTTGTGGTGTGTGGTCCTCTCGATGTTTCACATTCTCACTCAGGCACACACATTCAACCTGGACTGGAGGAGTGCGGGAATGGTCGATGGCGCAGCGATTCGCGCGGGAGAATGGTGGCGTCCAATCAGCGCACTTTGCTTGCATGCGGATGTAACGCACTTGGTCTCTAACCTGGCATTCGGAGCGCTTTTCGTGACGCTACTGCATCAAGTGCTCGGGAGCGGCTTAACCTGGACCACGGTCATCCTAGCGGGCGCCGCGGGCAATTTCACCAACGCCATCATCTCCGGGGCGGAGCTGCGTTCCCTAGGAGCATCGACAGCCGTTTTTGCGGCACTTGGTGCTTTAACTGCCGCGCAATGGTCGCGCAAATTGGCTTCGGCGCGTGGCGTGGCGCAACGTTGGATACCGCTTGTCGCAGGGCTCCTGTTGCTCGGATTCAACGGAATGGGTGGCGTACGCCACGATCCAATGACAGGCATTCAGGCGCGCCCGGATGACAACACCGACGTTGGAGCTCACATCGCCGGATTCGTGTGCGGGTTGGCGATCGGCTCCATCGTTTGGAAACTTCGCAACTCCGGGCACATCGATGCGCGCTGGGAAGCACGTTTGAACTGGGTTGCTCCCTTACTGTTGAGTGCAGCCTGGAGTGCTGCCTTCCTCTTCTAAAAGCACCGCTAGAACACGATTGAGAGGCTCGCCCAGCCGACACGTGGCCCGCCGGGCAGAAGTCAGGCCAGGACTAGATCTTTCCGTGGCGGCGGCGCTGGCGACGGTTGATTTTGCGACCGTTGGCGGTCTTCTGACGAGTGAGGAAGCCGAATTTCTTGGCGACCTTTGACTTGCTGTTACGGATCTTGACTTTCATTTCACTGAATCGGGTTCCCGAAGGGCTGTTTGAGCCGCGCATGGTACCGATGCAAGATCAGAACGCCAGCCCCTTTCGGGGGTCTGAAGAGGTAAACTTCCGAGCTCACCCCGAAAACCGACCAAAACGAAGCGCTTCATGACCGATCAGCCCCCCACCGACGAGACCCAGGACCTGGCCGTAGCCGCACCGGAGGCTGGCAAGGCGCTGCTTAAGATGGGCCTAGAGCTTGGACCACTCGCGATTTTCTTCGTCATGAACTCGAAGTATGGAATCCTGGAGGGCACCAAGGCCTTCATGATCGCCCTCGCCATCTGCTTCCCTATCTCCTGGAGGCTCGACGGGAAGATGCCTTTCATGGCGCTAGTCACTGGAGTGGTCGTCGGCGTCTTTGGCGGCCTGACCATTTGGCTGGAAGACAGCACCTTCATCAAGCTCAAGCCGACGGTCGTCAGTTTGCTCTTCGCGACCGTCATGCTGGCCGGCTTGGCCCGCGGAAAGTTTGCGCTTAAGAAGCTGCTTGGCGTCAGCATGCAACTCGACGACGAGGGCTGGCGCCTCTTGACCTTGCGTTGGTCTGGCTTCTTCATCTTCGTCGCAATCGTGAACGAAATAGTCTGGCGCTCGACGACCTACGACGACGACATTTGGGTCAAGTTCAAGGTCTTTGGCATCTTGCCTATGACCTTCATTTTCACCCTAGCTCAGCTCGGCTTGATGAAACGCCACGAGTTGCCCGAAGCCGGCGCGGCAAGTTCGGTAGCCAGTTCAGGCAAAGACAAGAACTAGCTCTATTTCAGTCCTGGGGGTCTGATTCTGGCTTTCCGCGTACGCGAAGCCACAGAAATAAACCGACCGCTGAGATCTCAATCCACGGATGAAGACTCACGCGACCGAAGTCTCCGCGCCAGACAATCAACAGTTGATAGAGATAGACGCAGATGGGTGCGATGATTATGAACTTCGCCTTGTGCGAGATCGGATCGCGATAGGCCACGTATTCTTCGTCCACGGGCCCCATTCCGTTATCCGCCCGTAGCTTGTCTTCGGCATCAAGGACTTTACGTGTTCCGTCCAAGAGGCGTTCAATCTCACGCAGATAGCGAAACCCGAACGGAATCGAAACGAATGTAGTTACGGCTGCGATCAATCCGATGATCAGGTGCACGTTGGGCGACAGTCCGAAGCCTCGATGACCATAGCCGAGGACCGCCGCAGTGACCATCGAGAAGGCACCGGCAACGTTCAGGTACAGGCCATTGATGTGCTTGAAGTAGGCGTTGCCCCGCCGCATGTACTCCGGATCCAAGCCGCAGTTGTTGACCGCTTCGCGCAGGAGGCGCGTCCCGATTAGCACAAATATAATCACCAGGCTGTGCATCCCCACCACCAAAATCGCGCTCGGAAGGGCGATCGTCAGGTGCCAGGGCTTGTGCAAAACCCCTCCAAAAATGGTTACGAAGAGACCCGTAGTGACCAAAAGCAGGAGCGAGAGGAAATAGGAGGACATTCTCATGGCGGCGGCTTTTTACCCCCCCAGCCCCGATCAAGCCACCATCGGCTGCGAAAAAACCGCATCCGGAGCCGAATATCTACTTACTCCAGTCAATGATTACTCAAAGACTAAGCACTCCCTCTCCCTAAGTTCAGATTAGAGTATGGAAGAGGTCCCCTTTGGGTCGAATACCCTTTGGTGCCTCAATTCTGGCTCCACGCCTGCCTCTCACTCACTATCCATCGTGAAAGTACTTTTTATCACCCGGACGCTTCCCCAGGAAATGCTTGGCCCGATGTATTTATCGCGGGCCGTCAAGGAAGCTGGACATGAGATGCAAGCCCTCTTTGTCCCTGATCCTTCGTGGCTCAAGAAGATCGAGGAGTACGCTCCCGACGTGATCTGCTGGTCTTTGATGACCGGTAACCACCGTCCGATCTATGACGTCAACCGATTGTTGAAGTCGAAGTTCGATTTCTTCTCGTTGATGGGCGGTCCGCACGTCACCTTCGTCCCCGATGCAGTCAAGGATCCCGACATTGATGCGGTCTGTCTCGGTGAAGGAGAATACGCCATCGTCGAACTGCTCGACAAGTTGGAGAAGGGCGAGGACTGGCACGACGTCCAGAACATGGCCTACTGCGACGAGGACGGCGAGTTGGTCAAGAACCCCTTGCGCCCCCTGGTCAAGGATCTCGACTCACTCGGTCAGCCCGACCGCACGGTCATCTACGACGCACAACCGCTCTACGCCAACAGCCCGCGCAAGGTGATCGTCACCCAACGCGGCTGCCCGATGAGCTGTACCTTCTGCTTCCACCACGCCATGCGTGGCAAGATCTACAAGGCACGCAACTCGGACTACGTGCGCAAGCGTTCCGTGAGCCACGTGATCGAAGAAGCCTTGGCGATCCAAAAGGATTACCCGCTGCGCTTCGTTCACTTCCTCGACGACATTTTCAACCTGCGAACAGACTGGTTGGACGAGTTCTGCGAGCGTTGGCCCAAGGAAGTCGGTCTGCCCTTCGACGTCATCTTGATGGCGAATATGACGAAGGAACAGCACATTGAGAAGCTCGCAAAGGCTGGCTGCATCTACGCGCGCATCGCCTTCGAAGCCGCCAACGATCACATGCGCAATGAGATCTACAAGAAGAACACGGCGACGTCACACCTCGTCAACGCTTCCAAGTGGATCCGCAAGAACGGCATTCGCCTCGGCTCGCTGAATATGCTCGGCGGTCCTGGTGCGACCCTGCAGGAAGACATCGACACGGTTCTGCTCAACATCGAGTGCAAGGTGGACCACCCGCTGTGCTCCATCGTTCAGCCCTATCCGGAGTTCGAGCTCAACGACATCACGAAAAGCATGGGAATTGCAGTCGATCACTACGACGATTTCCCCGCCAAGTTCAACCGTAATGCATCGATCGAGATCGATAACAAGCAAGCGGTCGAGAACCTCCACAAGTGGTTCCCGGTACTGGTGCGCTTCCCCTTCATGATGCCCTTCGCCAAGAAGACCCTGCACAAGCGTTGGCTCGCCAAGCCCTTGCTCGTGATGTACATGCTGTACTCCGAGTGGATGGTGACCGAGCAGAACATCCTCTACAACCGCGCCCAAGGCCACAGCGCATTCACATCCTGGGCCCCCATCGATTTCACCAAGCGTGTCATCACTAAGGGTTTCCTACTGGTTGTCGGATCAATTGGCGGCAAGGTCGTTCAGCGGATTTCATCCAAGCTTCAGATGGGCGATGAGCGCGTCATGGCGCACATGGACTGATCTCTAGGACAGAGCTCGTACGAGCTTCACTGTCCAAACAGCACAGGAGCTGTGGTACCGTTCGCGGGATCACGGCTCCTACTTTTTTTGTCGGAGCCCCCCCCTCGTCCAAGATACTGATGGCCAGCTCCGCCCCTAGCTCCTCTCTGACCTTTCGCCTTCTGAGCCGCATCATCGACTTGAAGCCAGATGAGGCGGCGCCGATTGGCTTGGGCCTCTTGTACTATTTTTTCCTGCTTTCAGGCATGTACATCCTGAGGCCGATTCGCGAAGCCTTTGGGATTACCTGGGGCACAGGAAGTCTGCCCGCGCTGTTCTACGGGACGGTGGCGGTGATGCTGCTCATCAATCCGCTGTATTCGAGGCTCGTCGCAAAGGTCCCTCGTAGCCGCTTCATCCCCCTCGTCTATCGCGGCTTGATCCTTTGCTTGCTGGGCTTCTACGTAGGCTTGCAGGTCTTTGATGGCGGATCGCTGACGAGCCTGCGCTACGCCTTCTACATCTTCTATAGCGTCTTCAATCTGTTCATTGTCTCCATCTTCTGGAGCTTGATGTCAGACCTCTTCGAAGGCAAGCAGGCGACCCGTGTCTATGGCTGCATCGCGGTGGGTGGAAGTTTAGGCGGCCTCTTCGGTTCCTTCCTCACCAGCAATTTCATCGATGCCCTCGGCCAAGCCAACCTACTCCTGATCGCTTGTGTTTTCTTGGAGTTGGCTTCGCGCTGTGCGATTTCTTTCAATCGCCGCTTCGCTGAACCAAACAAGGCTCAAAAGACTAGAGAGAAACCAATTGCGCAAAGAGCCGACGTTGCCCTGGGGGGCAGCGCTTGGGCGGGAATGAAAGCCGTATTCACTTCCCCCTACCTGTTCGGAATTGGGCTCTATGTGGCCTTCTACGGTCTCTCGGGAACCTTCGCCTATTTCTTCCAAGCCGGAGTCGTCAGTGCTGCCTCGGACAGTGACGTGGCGCGTACGAGGATCTTCGCAAACATCGACCTATTCACCAACTTGGTGACGCTCATCTTCCAAGGATACCTCTTCGCCCGGCTCCTCAAATGGATCGGGCCGGGCATGTTGCTCTGCCTTCTTCCGGTCTACAGCGGCATTGGTTTCCTCTTACTAAGTTCAGGCTACGTGCCCGAAGGAAGCATGTTGATTGTCTTCTCAGTGTTCCAAATCCTGCGCCGTGCCATCGGCTATGGATTGAAGAAACCAACTCAAGAAGTGCTCTTCACCGTTGTGCCGACGGAGGACAAGTACAAAGCCAAGAACCTAATCGACCTGGTCTTCGTCCGAACCGGAGACATGACTGGCGCAACCGTATCCGCCTCCATCGAACAGGCCAAACTAGGACTGTCTGCGTTGGCGGCCGCAGCCGCCCCGGTGTCGCTCGTCTGGGCAGTGGTAGGCTTGGGGCTAGGCGCCGCCTATCGCAAGCGCGCGGAAGATGATGGCGATGAGGTTGAGGCTTAGAGGGAAGTCTCTGCGGGAGACGATGGCCCTACGAGCCACTCAAAACGAGTAGCTCAACCCAAAGTAGAAGATCAGTCCTTGAGCTCGCAAAGCCATGTCGGCCTGAGCTCCGCCCAGGCTCTGGAAGCTGACCGTCGCATCCGAAGTCGAGAGGGCGTACTCGTAGAACAAGCCAATATCGAAGAGCGTGTTCTCGCTGATCAAGTACTGGAGTCCAGCCAATCCGCCGAGCCCCCAATACTCGCTGCCAACGATACTGACCCTCTCATTGGGCAAAGATGTGCTAGCTGGGTAGGCGACATCCACATCTCCCAAGTCAACTTCAGGAACGTAGGAGAGATCTAAACCGATCAAGGGGCGCCAACGGCTGGCAGTATCGAAGGCGTCAAAAAAGTATCGCGACGACAGAATTAGGTGCAGAGTCTCGAAGTCCTCTGCCGTCAGTGTCGCGGACAGAGGCTTCAACGAATCAGGAGAGAAGCTGCGGTACTCAACAATGGCACCCAGGGCGAACTTATCCGTCAACATGTGGTGCATCTTGAGCGCCACACCATAGTTCGGGGTCAGCGTAGTCGTATCCGATCCACTGTCGCCGGTCAGCACGCCAGACTTGCCGGCAGCCTTGACCTTACCCTGATAAAAGGACCAACCCGTCGATGCACCAATCACAGTCGCGCCCTCTCCAAACTCTGACCAGGGCTCCTTCGCCGCCGGATAACTAGCGGAAGCGCAGGAAGTTAGAATCGCAAGCCCAAGAGCAAGCTTGGCTTCGGAACTCATGAAGCGATTGAAAATAGAGATCATGTTCATAGCCCTCACGGCGCGATCACCGTTGTATCTGTGATTGTCACCGTGGGCGTCATTGAAATGTCTGCGACCCAAGCAGCGATCTCCGATTGAATCTCCACGAACGCCGAGAGGTTTTCAGGATCCGAGTCCAAGTCTGGATCCGGGTCAAGCAGCGAGGAGTGAGTCCCCTCCGAGAAGCGAACGACGGCGGCAGTTGTCGCCGTTGTAACCGTGACAGCGGTCAACCCCATGGCCGCAATCAACGGATTCGTCCCGGCTAGCGGCGCTCCCGTAGCGCTGTTCGGGATCACCTGGTCAGGCAACCCGCCGCCCATACCACCCCCAACGATCTCGTGCGTCATGATCGGCAAGGGACCGCCGTTCAAGCTCGTGCCGAAGTTGATCGGATCGCCGGAATCAAACACTGACTGCGCAGCAAACATGAACAAGTCAAAAGCAGGTGTACCTTGAGAGGCGCCATCCGCCTCGAGTCCAGCGACAATGATTGGGCCGAAAGTCACTGAAGCTTCCAGCATGCGCGGAATCCCCCCCCCCGGGGCAAAGAGCGTAGCGCTCACCAAGGCAGGCGACTGTCCTGCAGCGTCGAGGGCGGCAAATGTGGTTCCGACAATGGCACCCAAGGAATGGCCAATGAAATGAATCTGAGTTGGATCGAAGTCATCGGCAACGATCATCGAGTCGCCATCGACATCTATGTTGTCCTGGATCATCTTCACGACGGCCACCAAGTCGATCACGCCCTGTCGCAGGTTGTCCCGCGTTGTTTGCAAGCTCGACAAGTTGATGAAGTGTGCGCCGGAAGTATCCGCTATCCCATCAAGCCCGAGTCCAGTGGTCACGCCGTCCGTCTGCATCAAGAGATCCAAACCGAAGGTGCGCTCGCGCAGCATGCCTTCGGTCACGCCAACGTGCAGTCCGCCACTGGCAACGATGCCATGCAAAGGCAGGTCGATCGCCACCACTGCAAAGCCCTCGGCTGCCAAAGCAGGTGCAATCGCCAACATATCAGAACGCTGTCCAGTAAAACCGTGCTGGTAGATCACCACAGGCCAGCCGCTTACCGGTTGCACTTGCCCGCTATCCACATTGGGCAGGCTAATCAGCACAGGAACAGTTTCCACCCCCGTCTCAAGCGGTAAGTGGTTGTAGCGCGTCAGGTTCTTCTCCGTTTCCATCGGATCGCTCGCTGTCCCTTCAAGGTAGGAAAAGCGCGCGCGCCAGTTCTCAGTCAAAGGCAAGGTCGATTGGACAAGGGTCCCACCGGGATTGGGCGCGGCCGTCAAGTAGTATGGCAGGGTCAAACTCGCCGAGTAGACATCAGCTCCCATCGTGCCGCCCAAAGAGTCCGTCGTTCCTTCGAGCATTCCAGGCATGGCCGCCGGTAGAGTGTTCACTGGCGTCGCAGCGCAAGCCGTGTGTCCTGCTGCGCCGGCACAAACCGCATCCAATACGGTCTGCTCCAATCCCATGCTCACCAGCCTCGCACTTGCCAAAACATCGAAGGTCGATTGAGTCGTGAAAGAAACTGCAGCGACAACAGTCTCTTCAGAAATCACCGGAGAGACATCTATATCCGAGCTGACGACTGACTCCATCGCCGAGACCAAAGCCTGTAAGCCCAGGGCTGGATGGCCCTCAGGATAGACGGTATCCGCCTTGGCAAGCATGTAGCTACTACCCGCTTCCACTTCAAAATCGTCAGTGTCCTGGACATCACTCGTGACGACGAACATGTAGATCGTCTTCGGCTTCAAGGGTTTAACCGGAAGCAAGGACCAAGTGGCGCCGCTCGGATCGCTAGGGGCAGCTGCGACGACAAAGTCAACACCGGCCACGAGTTCAGCAAGCACATCATTGACGGGAGTCCCAATCTTCAACCCGCTTATGGGGTGAACATCCGCGTCGACTTCAAATAGGCGAACGCTTGAACCAGCCATCACGGTGCTGGCGTTGATCGGTCTTGAGAAGTGGAAACTCATCGGAGCCGTTGTCGACCAACCGTCCAAGGAGTTCATCGCTGTAAAAAGCGGCTGCTGAGCCACGTCTTCAGCAGGCGGAAAATTCAGGGTCGCATCGAGATTCGATGCTGCGCTATTCGTCGCAAAGAACGCGTCGTTCGGAATCGGAACATCCCCCGTCGTTCCGTTGTAGATGAGCTTCGTCGGTGTGCGCGGAATTTTTAGTCCGTCGCTACAGGCGCAGAGAACGCTAGCCGTAAGGAGAGCGAGCGCGAGGTGAGGTTGCTTCATATTCTTCGAGTCCAGCGCTTCAAAAGGCCCAGGTCCCTGGGGCGCTTCGCGCAGCATAACCGATCAATTCAATTCCGACAAAAGGTGTGCAAGCACAGCACTCCGCTTCAATTAGATCGTCGACTACGTTCCAAGAAAACGGCTAATAGAGCCACGTCCGGCGGACGTACACCATCGATACGGGAAGCCGCACCCAAGGTACGGGGCCGCATCGCAATCAGCTTTTGTTGAGCTTCCTGTGCCAAGCCAGTCAGCGGTGCGAAGTCAAAGTCCGGGGGGATAACGACGCCCTCTTGACGTCGTGCCCGAGCCACCTCTTCGAGCTGTTTGTTGACGTAGCCTTCGTACTTGATGTCCGTTTCTAAACTTTCAAGCTGCTCCGCATCCAGGTCTAAATCACGCAGCCCGGACTGACTCTTCAGGAGTTCGGTTATACCCAGTTCAGGACGACGAAGCAGTTCGGTCAATGTCTTGCCGTCTTGCCGGGTAGAGTCGCACAACTTGCGTGCGACGGCGATCTCAGTGGCGTACGACTCAAGTACAGATTGCTGCTCGTCATCTACCAGCCCAATCCTGTGGGCGTGTGGAGTGAGCCTCTCGCCCGCAGTGTCTTGCCGCAAGAGCAAGCGGTACTCCGCCCGGCTTGTGAACATCCGGTAGGGCTCGGCGGGCTGAGTGACAACCAAGTCATCGATCATTACCCCGATGTAGGCTTCATGGCGTCCCAAGACGAAGGCCTCGCGCCCCGTCACCCAAAGTGCTGCATTGGCTCCCGCCATCAAACCCTGAGCGGCAGCCTCCTCGTAGCCTGACGTTCCATTGATTTGTCCAGCCAGGTAAAGACCGGGAACTTCGCGCAGCACCAAGGTGTCATCCAACTGGCTGGGCTGAATGAAGTCATACTCAACCGCATAGCCGAAGCGATGAAACTCGGCGCGCTCTAGCCCTGGAATCGTTTGCGTAAAGGCACGCTGCACCTCTTCAGGCATGGAGGTTGAGATCCCGTTGGCATAAATCCGATCGCTGCCCATCCCCTCGGGTTCCAGGAACACCTGATGACTGTCCTTCTCCGCGAAGCGGGTCACCTTGTCCTCGACCGCGGGGCAATAGCGCGGCCCTATCCCCTTGATCGCACCGGAATACATCGGCGCCAAGTGCAGCGAAGCACGAATGATCTCGTGGGTCGCGGGTTGGGTGTAAGTGATGTGGCAAGGCTCTTGCTTCAAAAGCGGAAAGCGCGCGCGATCGGTACTCCATGAAAACGGACGGGGCCGCTCGTCACCGAACTGTTCTTCGAGTCCGTCCCAATCGATGCTGTCGCGCACCAAGCGCGGCGGCGTCCCAGTCTTCAAGCGTCCAATCTGCAGATCGAGCTGTTTAATATCTTCCGCGAGGGCCGAAGCCGATCGTTCGCCAACGCGCCCACCTTCGATTTGCTTGGTGCCGATGTGCATGATGCTGCGCAAGAAGGTACCCGTCGTCAGGATCACGCTGCGCCCGCGCAGCTCGCGTCCGTCAGCCAATCGCACGCCGCGAACCCAGGGGCCCTTCAATGCCGTGCCTTCGACATGCGCGTGGCAGCCCTCCTCGATCAAGAGTCCGGCTGCTTCCCCTTCAAAAATCTCTAGTCCTGTGCAAGCCTCGATTTCTTGGGTCACGAATTCACGGTACAGAAAACGATCCGACTGGCAGCGTGGAGCGCGCACCGCAGCTCCCTTACGTGTGTTCAGCATCCGAAACTGAATGCCCGTGGCATCCGCGCAACGTCCCATGAGCCCGCCGAGCGCATCAATTTCCTTGACGATTTGCCCCTTGCCAAGGCCGCCGATCGCAGGGTTGCAGCTCATCTCACCGAATAAATCTCGCCGAAAGCTGACAATCGCTACGCGCACGCCCAAGCGTACCGCCGCCAGAGCTGCTTCTACGCCCGCGTGGCCGCCGCCGACGACGATGACATCCCAATCCTCTGGCGCGGGCGTGGGGTGCGGATGCGATCTTGCGGGGGTCGTGGGGAGTTCGGGAGAGGGCTTCATCGGATTATGTTGGGCTGCGGGTCGCATATTCAAACGCGCGAGCAACGTTAACGACCATAATCCTCGCGTTTTCCTGCGGAAGTTGGTCCTCGGAGGCCGAAGTCTCTCCCCATGCTGTCTTGGGTTTTTCGCCACCGAACTCGTCTGGGAGTGATCTATGGAATCTCTCCCCTGGCTCTGCCGCCGAAGGCTCCCCTGTCGGGGCCGTCCAGCGGAAAGCTTGTGCCTGGAGACTGGGTGCGACGAAAGAGTTACGTCGTGATTCGGCCCATGCACCACAATGCAGACATAAGATAGACGGTCTAACAAAGCTCGCATCTTCCCCCGCAGCCCGAGTTGGTTAGGCTGGGTGCAATGAAGCTCCTGACCGCCCTTCTCGTACTTGCCTGTTTTCCCTCCCTGACTCCGGCTTCGGCTTGGCCTGCGGCCCGGACCGAAGACCTGTCGCTTGAGGATCTGCTCAAGCGCTACCGGGAACAGCGCGAGGGCTTGCTCGCCACCTATCGCGCCAAGGTCAACTCGATCGTCGCGGAAATGGAGTCGGCGATCACCTCGGATCGCCGCAATCTCATGCCCGGACTGCGGGAGAGTTTAGTCAAACTCGGGCCCCAAGCAGCGCCCCTACTCGTCAAGCATCTCGAACCCGGCATCAACGCGGAACCCCATGCGGAAGAACGCGCTCGGAGTGTTGCAAGAGTTTTGCGCGAGGTATCGACGCGCAGCATTACGGTAGAGCTCTTGGCGATGCTAAGGAAAGGTACGAGCGCTGGACAGAGCAATGCACTGACTGCGCTCAGCGGAAGCGACGATCCTGAACGCGTCGGCCCCGTGCTGCGCGAGATGTTCGCCGAGGCCAATAATGAGAAGCGTGCCGCTCTGATCATCGCCATCGCAAACCTTGGCGGGCCCGACGACCTGACCTTCCTCGGTGGCATCCTCAAGAACGAGAACGCTGACATCGTCAAGTCCGCTCTGGCCGCCCTGGCCATCAGTGGCTCGGCCGCCGCAGGACCGAACATCCTGGAGCTGATTCGCGACACTTATGCAGCGGCCCCCCACGTCCCGGCCATCATCGACTACTACCATGCCTGTCCCGAAGTGCTCGACTCTGAGCACTGCAAGGGCCTGGTCGATTTAGCGCGTGGCTTGCGCAGCAACGCCAAAATGGCTGTGCTCGTACTCAAGTTGGTTGGCCAAAACGAAGAGGCTTGGACCAACGACGTCGAGAAGGAGCTCAAGAAGCTATCGGAAGTCAGTAGTTCACGGGTTTCCGAGGCCGCCTTGATTTGCCTCGCGCGCGCCAAGGATCGCGGTGCAAAGAAGAAGCTGATGGAATCATACGATGCGCGCATCAAGGCCAACGAAGGCATCGCTTCCGCTTGGCAAAATCGAGCCGACGTCAAGTATCGAATCGCCGACTACAAGGGCGCGATCAAGGACTTCGAGATGGCACACAAGGTCTCGGCCGAATACTTGCGCACGGAACCAGAGGTCTACGAAGGCCTCGCGCGCTGCCACTCATTGCTTGGCAAACCCAAGGACGCCGCCAGGTGGCTGGGCGAGGGCGGATTGTCGCTTGCCCGACTGCACCAACTGGCCAAAGACCCGGACTTCGCCAAACTCGCCGCCGATCCCAAGTACAACCGGGTCTTTCGTCTTGGTGAAGATTAGTAAGCAAACGGGCTTCGTTACGTCCCCAGCCTTTCTGGAGCACGATACCGGCCCTGCCCATCCGGAACGCGCGGCGCGCTTGCAAGCCGTTCACGAACGCTTGGAGAGCGCCGGACTCTTCGACGAACTCGAGACGCTGCAAGCGGCTCCCGCTGATCTCAGTTGGATTGATCGGGTCCATGATGCGCAGCACGCCAGTGGTATTCAGTCTGCCATCCAGGAGGGCGAGACCTCTTTCGACACGGACACATTGGTCTCGAGCGGTTCCTGGGATGCCGCCTTGCGTGCGGTAGGCGGGACACTTCAAGCCTGCGACAAGATCATGTGCGGCGAATGGGCCAACGCTTTTGTCGCCTCGCGGCCTCCGGGCCACCACGCGGAGTCCAATAAGGCGATGGGCTATTGCCTGTTCAATAACGTCGTCATCGCAGCGCGATACCTGCAAGAGAAGCACGGGATCGAACGCGTTGCGATTCTCGATTGGGATGTGCACCACGGCAACGGAACGCAACATTTGACCGAACACGATCCGACCTTGCATTTCACCAGCTTGCACCAATTCCCCCATTACCCGGGGACCGGAGCGGCCGGCGAGATTGGCACAGGAGAGGGTCGCGGCTCCGTGCTCAACTGCCCGATGGACGCTGGCGACGGCGACCAAGAATACCTGCGCATCTTCGAGAGCCGAGTTCTAAGAGCGATCGAATCCTTTGATCCAGGGTTCATACTGATTTCCGCCGGCTTTGATGCGCACCTCCGTGACCCCTTGTCTGGAACTGTGGTTTCGGCGGACGGCTTCCAAGCCATGTCCGAGTCGATTGCAAGCCTAGCCGGCGAGCGTTGCAAGGGGCGCATCCTGTCCCTCCTCGAGGGTGGCTACGATTTGCAGGGCTTGGCGGAATCTGTCGAAGTGCACCTCTCCACACTGCTCGAGAACCGTTAGCAACTCCCCCGCTACGACTGGCGCATTCCGTCGGGTCAGAAGAGAAACTTGGCCGAACTCTGAGCTAGCTTTAGGCGTCAGATGGACGAGGCATGAACAACCGACGAGCGGTTGGAGGCCTCCTAGCCAAGGATTGAAGTATGACGCTCATTGCAAAGTGCTCCCCGTTACCCCTCATCATTGCGATCTTCACGAGCGATGCTCGTGCCCAACTACCTCCGCCGCCCGCTCCGCCCGAGAATCCGATCACGCAATCTAAGGCGGTTCTTGGGAAGATGTTGTTTTGGGATGAACAGCTCTCCGCGGACAACACGATCGCCTGTGGAACCTGCCATATTCCCTCCAGCGGCGGCGCAGATCCGCGCACGGGGACTCCGGCTAGTCTCAATCCGGGGCTTGACGCGATCTTTGGCACAGCCGACGATCTCTTTGGCACGATTGGCGTTTCGCGCGCCGACGAGGACGATCAATTCAGCGCTTCCGATAACTTTGGCTTTGGAGCACAAGTCACAGATCGCCAATCGCCAAGCACGATCGGAGCGCAATATTTCGAGGAGCTCTTCTGGGATGGTCGCGCCAGCTCAACCTTCCTCAATCCGGAGACGGGCGCCATCAGTATCTTGAGTGGCGGTGCACTCGAAAGCCAAGCCGCCGGTCCGCCGGTCTCTGATGTAGAGATGGCTCACGAGAGTCGTGACTGGTCACAGATCACAGCCAAGCTATCTAACGCCCAGCCGCTAAAGCTAGCTTCGAACCTAACGCCGGACATAGTTGCCGCACTCAACTTGAACCCCAGCTATCCGGAGCTCTTCCAAGAGGCCTTCGGTACTCAAAATATCACAGCAGAGCGCATTGCCTTTGCGATCGCTACGTACGAGCGGACGCTAGTCCCGGATCAGACGCGCTTCGACACGGGTAACTTGACTCCCACGCAGCAGCAAGGGCTCAACATTTTCAATGGCCCGGGAGCGAGCTGTAGTACCTGTCACCAAGCCCCGCTGTTCAGCGACGGAACGTACCGCAATATCGGTGTTCGTCCGCCGCTTGAGGACTTCGGTCGTCAAGTGGTCACTGGAAATAATGCCGACCGTGGACGCTTCAAGGTTCCATCGCTCCGCAACGTTGGCCTGCGCAACACCTTCTTCCATAACGGCATGGTGCCGGCTGCTGGTCCGCCAGCGCCAGCAAACTCACTGGAAGCCGTGATCGCTTTCTACGCACGCGGCGGGGACTTTCCACAAAACCAGTCGCCCATCCTAAACAACATCAATATTCCCCCGCAGGCGGCTCCAGCTCTGGTTGAGTTCCTGCGCAACGGGTTGACTGATCCGCGAGTGGCTAATGAGCTGCCGCCTTTTGATCGTCCCAACCTAAACTCGGAGAATCCGGCCCCCAACCCGCGCATCTTCGGCGCAGGCAGTCCGGGTAGCGCAGGCTTCATCCCCGAGATGTTGGCGGTTTCGCCCCCGAGTGTCGGGACTCCCGGTTTCAAGGTAGGCGTAGCTGGAGCTCGAGGCGGCGCAATAGCGCATTTGATGTATGTGGCCAGGCCGCAGGTCACAGTCCAACCGGGGGGATTCAACAACATCACCCCGGTCAGATTGTCACCGCTGGCGAGCATCGTTCTTGACGGCACCGGCCCAGGTGCAGGGTTCGGAACGGTCCATGTGAGCCTGGAGGACATACCGGCCCTTCTGCAACCTGACGTAACGCTGCAGTGGATCATCTCGGATCGCGGCGCTCCCGGTGGAATCGCTACTTCCCAACGAGTGGAGTTGTCACTGATCTACTGATTTGGCGCCCTGATCCGGTCCTATTGCACCCTACGGAAAAGTCGGCGCCCCACAAACGGGGCGCCGAGCACCACCACACCGACGGCTTGCGGATCGACTTCAGCCTCTAGAGAGAACTTGAAGCAAATACTGGCGCTGCGGAACCTGGTTCCACAGCGCCAGTTTCGTAATCTGCTTGCCCATGCGACTGACCTTCGAGAATCACGACCGCGACCTGGCCGGGCTGAAGTATGTCTACCCAGTCATCTCGCGCCGCGCCCAGGGTGTTTCGATCGGGATCAATTTGAATCCCAACAACGCCTGCAACTTCAGGTGCGTCTATTGCCAGGTCCCTGACCTCGTCTACGGCAAGGCACCGGTGATCGATCTCAAAGGCCTACACGCAGAGCTCGATTCCTTCCTTGAGTGGGTGCAAAACGGTGACTTCATGGAACGCGTTGTTCCCGAGGGCTCGCGGCGCCTGAACGATCTAGCCTTCTCGGGCAATGGCGAACCGACTAGCGCTGCGAACTTTGATGAGATCGTCGCAATGGTCGGCGAACTGATGCAGACCCACAAGCTTGCGCAGGAAACCAAGCTCGTGCTGATCAGCAATGGTTCGCTGGCACGCCAAGAGCAAGTGCAGCGCGGACTCAAACTCTTCCCGGCCTTGAAGGGTGAACTGTGGTTCAAGCTCGATTCAGCGACGGTGGAAGGGCGCGCGCGCATCAACTCCTATCAAGCGGAAAGCGAGCAGGTCAAAGAGAACTTCAAAGCGGCGAGCGTGCTCTGTCCGACTTGGCTGCAGACCTGCGCCTTCGCCCGGGATGGAGAGCCCCCGAGCGAGGCTGAGCAAGGGGCCTACATGGAATTCCTGCGTTGGATACGTTCGGAAGGCTTGCCTCTCGAAGGCGTCTTGCTCTACGGACTAGCTCGCCAATCGCACCAGCCGGAAGCAGCGCAACTCTCCAAGGTCAGTGATGAGTGGCTGGAGGCCTACGCGGAACGGATGCGCGCTGAAGACGTTGTGGTGAAAGTCAGTCCGTGAGAAGCGCGTAGGCCCGGCTCTTCATGGCATCAATCTCGTACGGGCACGCAAGTCGAGGCGCCCGAATTTTCTTTCCAGGAGGTACCAGAGCGAGACAGTGCCAATGGCCATCAGAGCCCACGCACCAAAGGCGCCGAAGGGAACCAGCGTCACGACGCCATCGAGCAACTCGCGAAAGAGAGCTTGCGTATACGCCTGCTTGAAGGCGATGAACCATCCCCCAGCGAGCGTGACCAGCACCAGAATCAAGTGCGCAATTTGCAAAGGCATACCGCGGAGACCCTTGGCAATGTCCTCGGGGAGCGGCTTCTGAGGTACCTTTCCGATGGTCATGGAGATCATCACTCCATAGGTAGCACAAAGCACCAACAACAAGAGAGGCGTTTCTACGCTCCGGAACAGCGAACGCGATTGCTCGGGAGTTTCCATCCAAAAGCGCACAAGCTCCCCAAGGCACAACCCAACGCTAAATAGGAGGAAGACGGGCAGGGTATGTTGGGCAAAGTAACGACGGGGTGAGAGCGGAAGGGGGCCAAGCCGTATCCAGGTCTTCAGGAAGATGACGAACGGCCAGCTCATGGCAACTCCGAACACCCACAGGAAGACGGGTCGTTCCCCCAACCACGGAAAGGCGAACCCGATCAAAGGAACGTAGATCAGCATCGCTAACAAGAGGCTGCGCGGGTGCATACCTAGGATGACCCTCGTCTCGGGTCTTATAGGAATTCTCGCTGAAAGCCATCCGAGGATCCCCCACTTGGAGCCAGAGTAGGCCTTCGGCTCTGCAAGCGGCAGCGCGAATGCACTGGGCAGACTCCGCCAGGTGAAACAGGCCAGGCCGGCGCTGCACAGAATTAGAACGCTGGTGAAAAGAACTGAATTGAATTCGATGGCTGCGATGATCGCGGCCAAGCCAATCACCACGAAACACCTGGTGGTCCAACCCTTGGGAACTTGAGTCAAGTGAGGCGCCCGGCTTTGGATGAGTAGCACAAAGAAAGCTGCGGCGATTCCATAGTGGGCCAGGAACACAGGGACCTCTTTCCAGGCCTCCACAGACCACTCCAAGCCACCGGGCAATACGGCCAAGATCGTCACCATGAGTTCGAGCCAGGCGACAAGCAGCGTGGCGCACCAAAGGTCTCGCGTCCCAATCGGGAGAGTTTGAGTGAGCTTCGTACCACGATCCCCGGCTGTCCAACCGAATCCTGCCCAGATCGAGCCGAGGTTCCAGATGGCCCACGTAGTGAGCGCCATGTCAACCATAGGGTGCATTGGGTTTGGCTCGTCAGCAAAGATTCCCATGAAGTGAGATACCCCGCCCATAAGAAGTGCCAGTCCAGCAAGCAAGTACAAGAAACAGGCTCGCTGCCGGACGCGTAGCGCCAACCGAATCACGAGCGACCTCCCACCAACTCGACAAATAACTCCTCGAGGGGCAAAGCCTCGCAGCGGACGCTATCCGATTCGAGATGCGGTTGGAGCAGATCTAACGCCTTCTCAGAGTTTCGACTGAACACCGCACGTAAGACACCATTCTGTTCGCGTGCTCGTATGCAGCCCTCGAGGTCCATCAGGTTCTCTTGACTGACTCCCGCATCTTTGGTGACGAGTGCCAAAGAGAATTCCTCTTTCAAGCGATCGATCGAATCGTCGAGTAAGACCTGTCCCCCGTCAAGCATCACCACGCGTTCGGCAAGGCGCTCCACGTCATTCATGTGGTGTGATGAAAACAGAATTGTTGTCTCCTGCTCGTGCAACAACCGAATCGTCACTTCGAGAAACTCGCGACGAGCTGCCGGATCCAAGCCAGCTGCAGGCTCATCGAGCAGCAGCAACTCAGGTTTGTGAGAAACGGCGCACACCAAAGCAGCTTGCTGCGCTTGGCCCTTGCTCATGTCGCCCAGGCGCTGATTGACCTTCAAGCCAAAGTCCTCGATGACCTGATTGGCGAACTCTTCATCCCAAGTAGCGAACAACTCACGATGAAAAGCGATGACCCGCTCAAAGCTCATACTTTCGGGCAAGAGCAGCTTATCGGGGACATACCCGATGCGCCGCTTCACCTCGACCGGAGCCTCTCGCGGATCGAGCCCAAACAACCGGACCTGGCCCGTATCGGCGGGATAGAGGCCCATCAGAAGTTCGATCAGAGTGGTCTTCCCGGCACCGTTGCGGCCCAAGAGGCCAACGACTTCGCCCGGAGCGACTTGTAGGTTGATCCCAACAAGTGCGTCGTTCCAGCCACCGATACAAGGGAAGGAGCGCATAAGATCTGTGACTTCAATGACATTCATTTTTTCTCTCTCGACGATTGGTTCTTGAGCAGCTCTCGCGACGCACGCTCCTGTCTAAGTTCGTTCTTTTCTTCACGCAAGAGCTCCAGCAACTTGGTGAAGGACACTCCTGCGAGCGCAGCTTGAGCCAGCAGTCGGCGCGCGGGCGGACGTAAGCGCGCTTGCCATGCTTCAGCCCCAAGTGAAGCCTGCGCTTCCTGCGGCGCAACAAAGGTCCCACTGCCGCGCACGCTTCGAATCAGTCCTTCTGCCTCAAGAGTGTCATAAGCCTTCTTGACCGTCAGCGGCGCGATGACCAACTGGCCCGCCAGATCCCGATGAGAGGCCAATCGCTCGCCTTCCACCAAACGCCCCTCCCCGATCGCATCTGTGATCTGGTTGGCAATTTGGCGGTAGATTGGGAGGTCATCGCCGGAATGGATAAGGATTTGTAGCAAGTCTCGTGAGCGCTAGGAGTCGGGTCGCACCGATGTAGTGATATAGCGCACCATATCACTTCGAACAGAAAGAAACAAGCCCCGGGACCGAGAATCCGAGTAGAGCGGCCCGTCAAGAGTCAGGCCGCTCCACCTTACGCTTCCAATGGGGGACCCAAGGCTTGGGGAGCACGGCCGTTCAACTTCTGATTCTGGGCATGGCCTCAATCTCGGCCCCAACGCCTTTGATCGACGCCTTTGCATCCCCCAGCGATTGCCACCAATACCGGTCGAGTCCGTGTGCTAGCAGCACGACCGGGCTAGAATGCCGGACTATGGCGCACCGCGAATACCACCGCCCGCAATTCCTTTTTGGGGCTCTCTTCTTGTGTGTTGGCTCCGCGTACCTGTGCGGCTGTGGACAAAGGGACTTGCCGTCAAACTCCTCAAAGCAGAGCTCGGTTTCGAAGAACACGGCTCCCCCACGGCCCCTTCCGCCAGCACTCAAACTTGTCTACCGCACGATTGGGCAGCAGCGTTTTGAGGAAGCGCGGGTGATGGCGAGCAACTACTTGAAGGCCCACCCGAATGACGCCCAGGCCAATTTGATGATTGGGCTCAGCCACTATCGGGCGGACAACCATGGAGCCGCGCGACCCTTCTTCGAAACGGCCCTAGCGCTAGATCCTAATTACTACATCACCCACGACTACTTGGCGGACGCGCTCTTCATGCTGGGCGACATGACAGGTTCGCGTGAGCACTATGAACTCTTCGCAAGCTTCTCCCCCGCAGTCCCCAAGACCTATGTTCGCCTGGGAATGATCGATTTGGAGGAAACGCACGTCGAGCAAGCTGTAGAGCAATTCAACCATGCACTTCTGCTCTACGAAAATTCAGGAAAGAAAGGCCCAGCCGTCTACGAAGCGCAACGGGCAGAACTCGCTGCTGTTCATGCACGACTTGGGGATGTCTTTTTCGCCCGAAGTGACTATGAAGCCGCTCGCGACGAGCTGCTGAAATCTACGCAGATTTGGCCGCGCAACATCAGCGCCTTCTTCACCTTGAGCCTTGTCTACAGGCGTCTGGGAGAGGACGTCTTGGCCAGCGAAGCAGCGGAGTACTACGAGAGCGCGCGCCGCTCGATGATCGAGCAACAAGGGCGAGCACAAAGATGAACTCTCACCTGATTCGCCGCGCATATGGCATCGCCTTGGCGGTTGCGCTCATGACTGGCTGCACGAGCGAAGAGAGCCAAGAGCAGGCGACGGGCATCCACTTCACCGACGTATCGAAAGCCTGTGGTATCGATTTCGTGATGACTTGCGGATTGCAACCTGCCACACAACTGATCGAAGTGAAGGGCGGCGGCCTGGCCTTGATCGACCACGACGGCGATGGAGATCTAGACATTTTCGTTCCCAACGGCGCGACGATGGACAAACCGGAGATGGGGCCAGGCTGCCGGCTCTTTGAAAACCTCGGAGATATGCGCTTTCGGGACGCGACCCAAGCTGCCGGATTAGAACTCACTCGCTGGGGAGTTGGCGTGGCCGTTGCCGACTATGACAACGATGGGCACGATGATCTCTACGTCACCTGTTACGGATCCAACGCTCTGCTGCGCAACAAGGGTGACGGAAGCTTCGAAGACGTCACCCTTGTTGCGGGAGTTTCCGGGAACGAATGGAGCGTGGCCGCTTCCTTTGGAGATCTCGACGGGGACGGCGACCTGGATCTCTATGTTGCGAACTACTTGGAGTTCGACATCGACAACCCGCCGGCTCCTTCAACCTTCAAAGGCGCCCCGGTGTTTACGGGACCAATTGGGCTGACTCCAACCCAGGATAGGCTCTATGAGAACTTGGGTGATGGAAGCTTCCGCGAAGTAACGAGTGAGGCGGGCATCACTGAAGCCCCGGCTGCCTTTGGCCTCGGTACGCTGATCCTCGACTTTGATCGGGACGGCAACCAGGACATTTTCGTCGGCAACGACTCGCACGCGAACGCACTCTTTCTCGGCCAGGGAGGGCTGGTCTTTGAAGAAGTCGGGATGAAGAGCGGCTTGGGATCGAACATCTATGGGTCCACCCAGGCAACCATGGGCATCGCGATCGCTGACGTCAACGGCAACGGCTTTCCGGACGTCTTCACGAGCAACTTCTCCAACGACACGAACACCTTGCACATCAACATGCAGGGCCGCTTCTTCGACGATGTCACGGCTCGCTATGGCCTCGGGATGGCTGCCTTCCCTTACGTTGGTTGGGCCAGCGGGTTCTATGACTTCGATCGCGATGGCGACGAAGACCTACTCGTGTTCAATGGCCACGTTTACCCCAATGCGACCTGCGAAGCGATGGACGCCGAGTTTGCCGAGCCTCCGATTCTGTATGAACGGGGGCAAGAGAGCTTTCGCTTGCTGAATTCGAAGGCCGCGGGCGCATGGCTTGACGAGCTTCACTGCGACCGAGGAGCCGCCTTTGGGGATCTCGATAATGACGGCGACGTGGACGTGGTTGTGCTCGAACTGAATGGGCCGCTACGGATACTGCGCAACGATTGCGATAGCGGCGCTTGGCTCGCGGTTGAGCTCCAAGGCCAAGGTCTCGGAAGCCGGGTTGAGCTCATCGCCGATGGGAAGACCCAGACGCGCTGGATATATTCAGGCGGTAGCTTTGCTTCGGCTTCGGAGCAAGCAGTCTACTTCGGTCTCGAAGAGCCCCAAGCCCCGATGACTGTACGAGTCACCTGGGCGGATGGTAGCGTCACAGAGATGAGCGGGATGGCAACCAATCAGCGCTTGCTATTGAAGAAGTAGCGAGCGCGGAAATAGCGGTTCTTGACCGAACTCCGAACCGCAGTCCCCTACGTATTCAACTCGCGGTCGCGCAATTCGCGGCGCAAGACCTTCATCACCGTGGACTTGGGCAACTCATCCAAGAACTCAACCGCGCGCGGAACCTTGTAACTCGCCAGCGACTCACGACAGAACTTGTCGATTTCCTCAATCGTCAGGGTCTTGTCAGGCTGCATCACAATAAACGACTTGACGGTTTCGCCCCGGCGCTCATCGGGAATACCGATGGTGGCAGCTTCGAGGATGTCCGGGTGCGCCATTAGTACGCCATCCACTTCATCGGGAAAGACCTTGAATCCGCCCGCGGAGATCATGTCCTTCTTGCGACCGACAATACGCACGTAGCCGTCCTCGTCCATGGTTGCCAAATCGCCCGTGTGCAACCAACCGTTGATGATCGTTAGGGCGGTTTCTTCCGGACGGTTCAAATAGCCGCGGGTAACTTGCGGTCCCCGGATGACGAGTTCGCCCTCTTCACCCTTGGACATCTCCGTCGTGGGGTCATCGGCGTCGACGATCTTCAAGTCCGTATCGGGAACGGCAATGCCGACGCTGCCGATCTTACGGGTTCCCTGGAGAGGATTGACGATGGCGACAGGGGACGTCTCGCTCATGCCGAAGCCCTCGACGATGCGCGAACTGGTGAGCTTCTCGAAACGTTCTAGTACATCGACGGCGATCGGCGCAGAACCTGAAAAGCATGACTTCAGGCTCGAAACGTCGATCCGATCGATTCCTGGGAAGTTGTTGAGGCCATTGAAGAGCGCCGGGACTCCAGGGAAGATCGTCACCTTGTGCTTGGAGATGTTCTTGACCAGGGTCGGGAAGTCGCGCGGGTTGGGCATCAAGACCATCGCTGCGCCGGTGGACATCGCCCAGTTCATTCCGACTGTCATGCCGAATACGTGAAATAGCGGCAGACAGATGAGGATCACCTCCTTGCCTGGCTCGACGCCTTGGAACCATGCGTTGATTTGCTCCACGTTGGCGGAGAGGTTCCGATGCGTAAGAACAGCTCCCTTGGAAACACCCGTGGTCCCACCGGTGTATTGCAGGACAGCGATGTCCTCCATGTCGATGTCTGGACGGGGCGCGCGCTCCTTGGTCTTCTTGATCAGTTCCTTGAAGAAGTGCACTCCGCGCTCGCGCTTGACCTTGGCCCAAACCGGCGGGTCTTGCTTCTTGAGCTTGAAAGGTGCCAGGAAGTTGAGCGGAAAGCCGAGGTATTCCGGAATCGAGGCGATGATGTAGTTCTTGGGTGGAAGGTCCGCACGATGCTCGCGAAGCTTCTGATCCCAAATGAAGTCAGCCACCACCGCCAGACAGCAATCCGCGTCCTTCCATTGGTGCTCAATTTCGCGTGGTGTGTAGAGCGGGTTCGTCAAGACTACTTCCGCACCGATCATCAACGCCGCGTAGTAAGCGATCACCGTCTGCGGCAAGGTAGGGATCTGGATCGCGACCCGCTTGCCGGGGCCCGCTCCCAAGCGCACCATCGCGCGCCCCATGCGATTGACGTCCTCCAAGAGCTCGGAGTAGGTCATGCGGCAGTTCATAAAGATCAGTGCCGGCGACCCTGGAAACCTGCGAGCGGTATCCTCGAGCATGTCGATCAGATTACCCCGCGAGTAGTCGAGAGAAGGCTGAACTCCTTCGTCGTAATGAGCGTGCCAGATTCTGTTTTCCATGGGTACCGCGTATGAGGATTCGGGTCGCTTTCAGGAACAGAGCAGAACAGAGAGTCGTTGCTGGAACTCAAGGGTTAAGGGATCTTGGTGACCCAGAGCTTGAAAGACCTCGAGCAAGGCTTTGCGCGGCGCACCGTCATCGAAGCTAATGTCGCGCATAGCAGCTTCGAGCATTTCTTCCAAGCCGTCCTCTGTGCTGCCCGCCGCAACTAGCGCGCGGCCGAATTCGATGCGCTTGCCAACATCCTTCGGGTTGGCCTCGACCTCCTTACGCAGTCCGTCCACGTCGCCCGCGTTGTCGAGCAAGTCGAATCGCGCTTGTACGCTCTTAGCTTCAGTGCTTTCACGTTCCTCCTCGGTGAGCTCCCCAAAGATCTCCCGTGCGTACTCCACATCCTCAGCAGAGATCAAGACGCGCGCAAGAGCCACGCGCACTTCGGAATCCTTCGGATGATCCTCAAGCCATTCAGCGAGCAATCCAACGGCCTGCGCCAGTTCCCCCGCCGTCTCCAATTCGCGCGCTTTCTCCAACGGACTTCCGCCGGATGTGATTAGGTTGTGCGTGGCGAGGAAGGCACGAATTTCCTCGTCGTTCTTGATCCCGGTGAAGGCATCAACGGGTTGCCCATCGATGATCAATACCACTGTCGGGATGCTTTGAATACGAAAGGCCTGACAAACCTCAGGGTTGGCATCGGCATCGACCTTGGCCAGAACCATAGCTCCACCCAACTCAATGGTGATGGTCTCTAGGATCTGTGCCAGATTTTTGCAGGGTTCACTCTGAGCCGCCCAAAAGTCCACCAGTACAGGTGTCTGGGTCGAACCCTGAAGGACAACCTGCTCGAAGTTACGAATATCGACGTCAATGACGTGCGCTGAAGAAGTCATATGTCCCGGGAACAGTCCGTTGCGTGGAAGGTTAGCCCTGAGTCTATCTATCTGAACAGCGAACTAGTAGTCGCCGCCGATCACGCGAAGCGCTTTCTCAACTTCTTCTCGAAGCTCCGCCTGAGCCTTCGTGCCATCCGGTATGGCCGCAACCAAGAGCTTCATCGCCCGATCAAGGGCGGCGGGACGTAGGTCAGGGTCAGCGCCCTGGCCCTTGGAAATGAGATAGTTGGCTAAATCGCCGCTCGTATCCACGAGACGCAACTGCTCGATGTCGCAGCCCGCAGTGCCCCAATAGCGTTCTTCACCGAGCCCTTCCAAGCTCGCCGTCAGAGCCCTTTCAAGCTCTCTCACGCTTCCAGGGGCCAGGGCGATGGAAACTGGATTGCCGCTCCCCACGTAGAGAATATCGGCGCGATTCCAACGCAAGAAGAACTCGCCTAAGCGACAGGATCGCAATTCGAGGCCAATCGTGTCTCCTTCCGTGAAGTGGCCTGCCAGGGCATTCGCCGGAAGCTTGGGCAGCTCGCCAGGGCTCCGCTCCTTAATCGCCGCTGTCATGCGTTCCAGCGCGGGCCCGTTGCCCGTCTTGGCTGCCGCGTCATATCCATAGAGATCGCCCAAGCGCTCCTTCAACGCGCGCGACGATTGATAACGAGCTTGCTCGCCAAACGGCAAGCGGAAGTACTTATCCGTGCGCTTCAGGTCTTCCACCAACCAGAGCAAGTAACCCGAGTTGCCCCACTCGTCGAGTAGCAGCACGATCGCGCGCCTCACGATGTCATTGGAGTCGAGCAGCAGGCTTGAGACCAAAAACTCTTGTAGCTCAGGCGTGTTTTGGCTCACCCGCTGAATCCCATCCACCGCCGCCACGCGCACGGGAGCAAGATGATCGCGCAAGAGAGAACTGTAGGCGGAGGCCTCCGCCTTAATTGCGCTACCCGCCAAACCTCGCGCTGCGGCGCCGCGCCACGGGAAGTCCAAGTCTTGAAGGTTCCGCCACAAGAACTTGCGCAGGCGTGGGTCTCCGAAGGCTCCAAGCACTTCCACAAGCGACGGGCCCATAGTCTCCATTTGGCTGCCGACTGGGCCACAGGCTTCAAAGAGACGCTCTGCAGCGGGCGCGCCCAAGCTAACCAGGCGCCTGGCAGCTTGCGGCCGCACCGACATCCGT
Source organism: Planctomycetota bacterium (assembly GCA_047639675.1). Classification (GTDB taxonomy): domain Bacteria; phylum Planctomycetota; class UBA1135; order UBA1135; genus JABACD01. Next base: position 30,765 of record JBLIOI010000002.1, read on the forward strand.
CCGCTTTGCGCTAGCCCAATGTACTTCTCAATCTTGGCAGCTAGTTCCGCGTCGACTGCCCTAGTACTTGTCTCCGCATCCTGCGTGCCCCATGCAACCACCGGCAATGACAAGATTGCGCAGAGGAGTCCACTTGCCCGCAAACTCATTGGTCCAAACTCTTCGTCTTCATGCGATAGAGACTCTCGACGAAACCGTCTTCATCTTCTTTCTCGCTGACCTCAAAGGCCCCGGTCAAAGTCATCTCACCGGGTGTGAATGTCGTCGTTCCTTCGCTGAGACTGACACGGACGAAGTGCTGCAACTTACCCGTGCCGCAACCGCAAGAGTCGTTCGTCAAGTCGAACCAACTCTCCCCTTCAAGGGTACCGTTGCGCATATAACCGCTGATCTCAACTCGCTCGCCGTCGAATTGTGTGACCTCGACAGGGATCTCATCACCTGGACTCCACTCGATGCTATTTAGCTTTTGCATGCTGACTTCAATGGGCTCACCGCCAGTACCAAGAGCCAGAACGCTGAAGCCTGTCAGCACATGTAGGAAGAGGGGTCGCATAGACGATTCAAGTGTCAGTCCCAGATGACCGCCTGTCAAGCTAGGTTAGAGGCACATCGTAAGGAACGAGGGGTGGGAACACCTCTGGCCACTTCTTCGGCTGCGCCGGCACAATTCCCCGCACCAAGAATCGGCTTTCGTTCCCGTTGAAGCATAACCCTCCGGGCATGCTGAGAAGGCTCAGCTTCGCCGGACGGACTATTCTTTTCCGTCCCCGACATAGCCCAATCCGCGCAGGGTTTCGAGCTGGTCGGCCGAGAGTTCAATCAACTCCGGTTGGCCTTGCTGCTTGAGTAGCTCCGGCTTGACGCGCTCATAGCCTTCGAGCAGTCGCTTGACACGCTTGGACCTTTGGCCGCCGAGGTTGCGTTCTTGCAAGGGGTCGTCACTCCAGCTGAACAACAATGGAATAGTAATGTTCTTGTCCTTGATCGCGGCATCGCCCCCCTCATCCACGCGATAGGCGGATTGTGAGCTCGTCTCGCCGGGAGTAGTCGCCAGAGTCGGATAAAGACTTGTGTACACCTGCCGCTTCAAAGGCGCAGCATCAGCTGGGAAGCTCGACACCAAGGAAAGCCCCTGTCCAAAACTATCTGCCAATCCGGACAGCTCGAGCAGAGTCGGCGCCAAGTCCAGTGTAGTCATGGATTCTGTGACGCGGCGCGCTTCCACTCCAGGCACGTAGAGGATGAAGGGCACTCGTACGAGTTCATTGAAGAGCGAGTTCCCGTGGCCCAACCAACGGCGTTCATAGAATTCCTCGCCGTGATCCGCAGTGATCACGATCGCGACATCATCGCGGAAGGATTCCGTTTGGAGACGCTCAAGAAGGCGTCCGATGTGGTGATCGGTGAAGGCGATCTCGCCCTCATAGAGCGCCCGCAGCTTCGCAGTTGCCTGTGGATTGGGATCGAGTTTTCCGAAGCTCGCCGACTCTGATGGACGCGGAGCAAATTGCTCGGAGAAGCCCGCGTGTTCGACGAAGTCTTGGTGCGGGTCGAAATAATGAGCCAGCAAGAAGAACTGGCGATCCCCATTGCGATCGAGCCAATCGAGTGCGCGATCGGTAACCTCTGGCGAAGTGATGCGGCGGTGCGCGCGCTCTTTCATCGCACTGATCTCGACCGAGCCGCCTTCGTGATCGTCGACCACCATACCGAGATCATCGTATTCATCGAAACCCTGATCAAAACCCCAAAAGGAGTCCGTGAAGGTACCAGAGACAATCGCTCCTGTGCTGTAGCCGGCGCTGGCAAAGACCTCGACGAAGCTCAAGGCGCTCTTCTGCATGCGATGCTCGGCATGCAGAACACCGTGACTCTCAGCGTACAGTCCCGTGAACATCGAAGTCATTGCAGGCAATGTCCAACTCGCGGGGCTTACCGCGCGTTCGAACACCAGGCTGCGACGGGCAAACTTATCAATTTCTGGTGATGTGGGTCGATCGTGGCCGTAGCAGCCGAGGTAGTCGGCGCGCAGTGTGTCGATCACGATCCAGACGACGCTTATGCGTCGACCTGTAGCGCTGGGGAGAATTACCCGCGGTTGAGAACGCAGGAGGTTCTCCTCGGCCCTTGTGTATTCAAGTTGAGCGGCCCCGCTGAAGCCATCGAGGGGGGCTCGAAAGCGCCGCCAAGCGTTGGGCCCGCCAGCACTCGAAAGCGCTTCAGCCACTAGAATTGAGCGCTCTGAACCCTGCACCCACTCGAGGTTTGGGTCGGCCATTCCAGCAATTTCGGGACCCAGCTCCCATTCGACATACGCGCCGACAGGTAGATCCTTGCGGACAGAAATCCCGCCTTCCCTCAACTCAGGACGGGATACGTTTCCCGTGGAAGCTCGCGCAAGCACGCCTCCAGCGCTCGCTCCGCGCTCAACCTGCCATGAAGCTTGCTTCTTATCGGAGCATGACAGAAATAGGCACAGGATCAGTGCCGTGCCAAGAAAGCGCTTCATTGCCCTGCTCCCCTCAATCCTCGACCTCAACGCTCGTCGCTTTCAAACGATAGATCCCCATCGCAAAGCCGGCCTCATCTTGCTCGCCGCCAAGAGTCATGATTCCCGTCACGCGCATCGGCATGTAGGGCCTGTAAGCAGCTTCGACATCCTCCTCCATCACGACGTCCAACCATTCGTCGGGCATCGGCGCGCCACCAAAGCAACAGCCCATCAAGTCTCGAACGAGCATGAAGTCGCGCACATTGCCCCGATCCATCTCGCCGGGAATCATGTAGCCAGTGATCGATAGTTCACGACCGTCAAGGCGCAGAATATCGGCTGGCAGTTCGAGGTATTGCTTGTCTTCGCCTTCGTACTCATCAGGGAAGAGCATGTAGTCGAGAATCGCATCCACGTCGAAGTCGATTAGCGAGAGGTCCTGGTAAGTAATGTCGAGCGGGCCATCGGGCTCCTCGACTTCCGGTTCCGGTTCCAGAACCTCTGCAACGACGGCTTCCTCGACAGATTCCGCAAGCACATCGGGCGGAGCGGTCGCCGGAAGTCCTGAGACTTCGACGGGCTGCTCGACTTCTATAGGCTCCGCAAGAACATCATCGGATCCGTCGATCAAAGCACCTTGCACCGGCAAAGTGTCCACGACCACCGCAGCCTGCTCCTCGCCGCAAGCGGCGAGGACAAGTCCAAGGGTTAGGGAGAGGATTGATGCAGTCTTCACGTCGTTACTTATCCCGAGAAAGCGTCATGGCGACATCCGTCGAGTACGCTTTGAGCGCAGGAAGGATACCCGCAATTCCTCCGGCGAAGAGCATTCCAAGCGGTGTCCACACGAAGGCATCATGCCAGACCCAGACATCAAGGGTGACACCTGTTTGATCGCGCACGATCGCGCTGGCACCGAGCAGAATCGCGGCGAATACACCGTAGCCGACTACGCTGCCCAAGAGTGCGATAGCCTGTGCTTCTAGCAAGATCACGCCGAAAACGGTGCTTTTGCGAGCTCCCAACGAACGCAAGATCGCGAACTCGCGAGATCGTTCGTTCATCGTGTTGTAAAGACTCGCCAAGATCGAACCACTGGCAACCATCATCACGAGGTAAGCCACGAATTCCAAGATGCGATTGACCCAGCCCATCTTGTCCAAGAGTTCGGCCATGCTCGCACCGATCGGCCAGGCAAGGGTCGCCTGTTTACCGGAACGATTGTATTGGTTGGCCAGTTGGAATCCCGTTCCGCGACCCTTGAGCTTGAGGAGCACGGCGCTCAACTCCTTGTGTTCGTCATCGATCGTCGCGCCATCTTGCGGCACGTACTCCTCGCCACTGCCACGCAGTTTGTGGCCACTCATGCGATAGACGCCTTCAACGGGAATCCAAATCACACGGTCGTTGGGAGTGTTGCTGTTCTTGAGCACGCCACAGACCACAAACTCTTCCTCATGTGTGTGCTCCTCGACCAGGTTGCGTTCCAAACCATGGCTCGGGTTGAAGTGCGAGCCCACCTTCAACCCTGTTTCACGAGCAACACGTGCGCCGATAACGGCTTCGCGGCGACGCGCGTCGAAAGCACGGCTACCGGGTTCAAACTCGAACAACTTGCCCTTCTCGTACTCAAACTTCGTGAACAACTCCTCGCTGGTCCCGACAATCCGATAGCCGCGGTAGTTGTCGCCCAAGGCGTAAGGAATCGCTAGTTCGACACGCTTGTCGGCTTGTAAATCGGTGTACATCTGCCAGGGGATGTTGCCCGGTGAAGTCTCCAGGTGGAACACCACGTTGAGCACCAATTGCAGTTGACTGCCGCGCGCGCCAAGTACTGCATCGAAGCCCAAGGGTCCGCCGGCAAAGGCATTGCGGCTCTGCAAACTGACTGCAAAAACCGCCATCACAAGTCCGGTGGCAAGCGCGGTAGACATGATCGTGATCGATGTCGACAGCAAGTGGCTACGCAGGCTGCGCGACACCAACATCCAAAGGCCCCTGAAGTAAGCGATCATCGGGAGAGCGCCCCTGTCGCGGCCAAGTTGATCTCAGCGAGTTCGATGCGGCGGTCGAGGGCCTTCAGAACTTCATCGTCGTGACTCACGATCAGCAGGGCGGCACCACGCTCGCGGCACAGGTTGCGCAAGAGATCCAAAGCCTCGCGAGCCGTCTCGCCGTCCAAACTACCCGTTGGCTCGTCCGCGAGAACCAAACGCGGCTTGCCTGCTAGGGCCCGCGCGAGCGCCACGCGCTGCTTCTGGCCGATCGACAACTGATGCGGTCTGTGGTGGAGCCTGCTGCCCAGCCCCAAACTCTCAAGGAGGGAAACCGCGAGCTTTCGATCCACGCCCGGACCAAACATCATCCCGAGCAATACGTTTTCGAGGGCACTGTAACCATCGAGCAGGAAGAAGCTCTGGAAGACATAGCCGATCTCGTGGGCGCGGAAACGGTCACGCTTGGCATCCGACAAGCCGACCAACTCGCGTCCGTCAAATCGAATTGAGCCACTGTCGGGAGTCAAGATGCCCGCGATCAGGTTCAAAAAGGTAGTTTTGCCGCAGCCGCTGCGACCGGCCAGAGCGATTTGCTCATCCGTGCCAAGCTCGAAGGTCGGAATGTCGATCACAGAAGAGACTTTCCCATCCGGGTCGGCATAACTCTTCTTGAGCTGAGATATCTGGAGTAGCGTCATGGGAGCCTGAGTGTACGCGCTACAACTCCCCTGCCCACACGTCATCACCCAATCGAAACCGAGCCATGCCTAAAATTGGAATCCGCGACTACATGAGAGCCCCCCACAGGCGGGGTTTTGTCGGTTGGATTTCGGCCCTTGCGCTCCTTTCCTTAGCCGCTTGCGGAGCGTCAGATGACGCCCGGCGCGGACACGGTGGCCGCGGTGTGCTGGTGCTCGCGATCGATTCGCTACGGGCCGACCACATGAGTTACAGCGGATACGACCGGGTCACGACCCCGAACCTGGACTCTTTGATCAAAGACGGGGTGGTCTTCACCGAGACTTGGAGCGCCGCCCCCGAACTGATCGCCAGCCACGGCGGCCTGCTCACGGGCTGCGATCCACTCATTTTGCGCCAGCCCGTGTTCGAAGATGGCAGCGTCGTAGGTCTCAGTCGTCGTTGGCTGATTCCTCGACCAGCACCGGCTGTCTCCTCCGAATTCTTGGCAGCAGGATACGCCACCGCGGCCTTTGTGGACCACGCCTGGCTCGCTCCCCAATACGGATTTGGTCGCGGATTTGAAAGGTATGACACCTTCCGGGGCGGGATCGTCGTGGATGAGACGGACTTCGGCGCATCGCAATTGGGCCGTCGCGTGTTGGATTGGATCCGCACCCTCGAAAGCGATCGCGACTGGTTTGCCTATGTCGACATCAACGACTTGGAGCGTTCGATGCGACACTCCGATCTACGCTGGAGTACCTACTTCACTCCACGCCCAGAACTCGACGAAATCCCTCCAGTGTCCGAAGCTGTGCATTCATTCTTCGCGATTCCAAAGAAACTTTGGCCTGGCGCGCACCAAACAGTTGGCGAGTACGAGGCTAGCTACGATGGTTTTGTACATCAGCTCGATCGCAAAATTGGCCGCCTCATCGGCACCCTTGACCGGGCCGGACGCTTGGAGGAAACCACGATCTGCGTTGTCGGGACCTATGGTGTCGGCTTCGGTGAAGCGGGCCTCTACCTCGATCATGGAACCCTGAGCGACGTTGACCTCTCCGTCCCTTGGATCATCAAGTACCCCAAGTCAAGCACGCTAGAGCGCGGCGTCTTCAGTCCTTCGCTGGCAAGCACGATTGATATCGCCCCAACCCTGCTCGAGCTGGCTGGCCTCCGAATCCCGCCGGGGGTTCACGGGCACTCGCAGTTGCCCGCCTTGATTTCGAGCGACGCCCCCCCAGTCAACGAATACGTCTTCTCGCGCGGTGGTATTTCAAAGGGCTATGCGGTTCACGACAGTCGTTACAGCTACCAAGATACGGTCCACGCTTTCCGCGGCGACGGTACGCTGAACTCATCATGGTATGGCACGCCCAATCCCAAGAACCCAGCACCTCGTCGCTACCTACGCGACAGGCATTCAGGGTCGGGGCCTGGCGATCAGGAGCCCTCCTCTTTGGATCAGGAGTCTGCTGACCGCATGCGCGCAGTGGGCGAAGAATGGTACACCTGGATCGAGCGCGCGCGCCTTGCGTTGCACGCGCCTGAGTGGATCGAAGAACCAGTCTCACCCAAGATCAAGCGGCAGCTCGAGGAGCGTGGCTTGACCCCGGTGATGGCGGACTAGTAGCCCGTGGTAAAAGTCATTTCACGTCAGCTGACCATCATCCACTCCGCATAGGCACCTGGAATGCTCGTTGAATCCAGCGATTCGCCTGGGCTTCCTTTCAGGCACCATGCAGACCGGATGCTGGCCATCTGACGCAATAGCACCTTCACCCCGGACTGCTAGCCGAACTGGATCCCTTGTGCCAAGGGCAGTTCATCGGAGTAGTTGATCGTGTTCGTTTGACGGCGCATGTATGCGCGCCATGAGTCCGAACCCGATTCTCGGCCGCCACCGGTTTCCTTTTCGCCACCAAAGGCTCCACCAATTTCAGCTCCGCTGGTGCCGATGTTCACGTTGGCGATGCCACAGTCCGAACCCGTTGCGCAGAGGAAGCGTTCCGCGTTGCGCATATTCATAGTGAAGATCGCAGAAGAGAGGCCTTGGGGCACATCGTTGTGCTTGGCAATGCCGTCTTCGAGATCTTTGATCGTGATGATGAAGAGGAGCGGAGCGAAGGTTTCGCTTTGCACTATTTCGTAGTGGTTCTCGACCTTCATGATCGCCGGTACGACGAAGTTTCCACCGGCGAGGTCACCGGCCATCTCGGCTTTGCCGCCGCCGCGTAGGAGCTCGCCGCCTTCTTTCTTGGCGGATTCAATCGAGGCATTCATTTCATCAACTGCAGATGAATCGATGAGCGGACCGCAGAGTGTTTTGGAATCCATCGGATCGCCAACAACGATGCCATCGTAGGCGCGGATCAAGCGCTCGGTGAACTCTTTGGCGATGCTCTCTTGGATCAAGATACGCCGGGTAGACGTACAGCGTTGGCCCGCGGTTCCCACGGCGCCAAAGAACGTCGCGTGCAAGGCCATATCGATGTCCGCATCCTCTAGGATGACGATTGCATTGTTGCCGCCTAGTTCGAGAATCGTGCTGCCGAAACGCTCGGCGACAGTAGCGCCAACATTGCGTCCGACGGCCGTCGAACCGGTGAAGGAAATCAGAGGCAGGCGCTTGTCTTCCAGCATCTTGGCGCCGACGCTGCGTCCAGAACCGATGCACAGAGTCGCGAGAGCCCCAAGGCCTTCCGCTTCAAGAACGGGCCTGACGACGTTGATCATGCCGATGGCACACAAGGGCACTGCGCTGGCGGGCTTCCAAACGCAGGGGTCGCCGCAGATCCAAGCCAACATCGAATTCCAGCCCCAAACGGCCATGGGGAAATTGAACGCGGTGATTACGCCGACCACTCCCAAGGGATGCCACTGCTCACGCATCGCGTGACCGGGACGTTCCGAATGCATCGACAGGCCGTAGAGCATGCGCGACTGACCGACGGCGAAGTCCGTGATATCGATCACCTCTTGAACTTCACCCCAGCCTTCTTGAATCGACTTGCCCATCTCGAGCGTGATCAAGCGGCCTAGCGCGTCCTTCTTATCACGGATTGCCTCGCCGCACTTGCGCACCAATTCGCCGCGGGCGGGAGCTGTCATCGAGCGCAGCCTCTGGAAAGCCTCGCAAGCTGCTGCGAGACAACGCTCGTAGTCAGCCTCGTTCGCTTGCTTGACCGTGGCAATCAACTCCCCCGTCGAGGGATTGCGGCTCTCAAGCCATTCGCCGCCAGTCTCGAACCACTCGCCGTTGTAGGCGCCGTAGTTCTTATCTTTTATTCCGAGTTCTGTGAGGAAGTCCATTACAAGCTGAATTCATGAGGTCGAGAAGAAGGGTCGGACACGATAGCGCCGTAGGAACACGGTAGCTAGCGGTCTGATCACGGATGTTCGGGTCTTTCTGGCCGAGATTGGCTAGATTGAGGCGGACAAGCGATTCTCCAGGTCTCTGCTGACAATAAAACGAAGCTCCTTGAAACTCCTTCAAACTTTGGCCCTTGGCTTCCTCGCATCCGTCTCTAACGCTGGCGAAAAGGACCTGCGAGACGAGGTCTACATGAAGGACGGCACGGTTCATAAGGGCCGCGTCACGGAACGCTACAGCCCAGAAGAGTTGATCCTCTACACGAGCTCTGGCCAAAAGAAGCTCAAACAGGATCGCATTCAGAAGGTCTACACCGTGCGAGACCGGTTGCAGGTGCTCCTCTCGAAGCACATCCCTGGCCTCAGCGCCGACGAGGAATGGGAGCTCGTTGAACTCGCGCAAGAGCTCAAATTACCGGAGATGGCCAGGCTGCAAGCGCTACAAACTGTACTGGCCGACCCAAGCCACGAGAAGGCTCACAAGCTCTTGGGCCACAAGACCGTGAAGGCTGAGTATCGCTGGCCAGCGGGCAAAAAAGGTCGGCAGCTGAGCTTGAACAAGTACGAGGAGTCCATTCAAGAGTGGCCGGATCGGCTCAAGCTTGAGTCCGAGCATTACGCTCTCGAAACCAACACCAGCATTCGCCAGGCGGTCGATCTTCTCTTTGACCTTGAGTATGTCTACCTGTGCTGGATGGACGAATATGGCGAGTCACTGAATGCAGGCGAGGATGTCTTCTACGCCGACCTGGACGATCACAAGATGACCTTTCATGTCTTCAGAACGCGCGAAGACAAGGGCTTCACAGAGCAGTTGAATCCCAAGATTCGACAGGCCTACTACAGCCCTTCGAGGGATGTGGCCACGGCCAAGGGCAACCCCAATTTGGTGTTTACCTACTTCCGTCCGAACTCGCTGCGCGCGGAGGATCTTTTCAACCTCGCCGTGCAGCAGCTGATGTACAGCACTCTCATCTTGAGTCGCAAGACCGGCAACCTGCCCGCCACCCGCTACGTACGTCATTCGCACTGGGCAGAAGTCGGCATGGGTTACTGGTTCGGACGAAGGTTCACCGGCAATCCAGGCTACGCCCAGCCCTTATCGTTTTACCCGGAAGAGGGGACCATCCGATTGGCACGGCTGCGGGTCACCGATGGCCCCATGGCAAGGCACTATGTGACCAGGGAGATTACAAACCTGATCGGGCTGCCCTTCAGTCACTTCTTCGAGGGCGACAACATCGATATTCACCACGCCAAGGCCTGCAATCTGTTCCGATTCCTAATGGAAGAAGACCCGCCGGTACTCAAGGGCAATAAGGTGGTTGGCAGCGGTAAGGATGGGCTTGAGTACTACCTGCGTGAGGTCTATGTGCATGCCACCGGTCATTCGAGCAGCGCCTTCGACAAGGGGCTCTCCTACGGAAAGACCAAGGCCAAGGTCGAATGGCTGCAAAACGACTGGGTTAGATGGCGTAACCAGTGAGTTCCGGGGCATTTTCCGCCCTGTGGACTGGTTGTCAGCGCAAGGATCCCTATCCTGTTGCGCCTTATGTCGGAAAGAATCATCTACCAGGTCCAAGACCTGCACAAGCATTACGGTCAGGACGAGATCCTGGGCGGCATCACGCTCGCCTTCTACGACGACGCTAAAATTGGCGTTATCGGTCGGAACGGCGCGGGCAAGTCCACATTGATGAACATCATCGCCGGGCTCGATACCAAATTTGAAGGTATCGCCAAGCCAGCCGATGAGGATGTCACGATCGGAATCCTGAGTCAGGAGCCGAAGCTCAATGACGAGCTCGACGTGAAGGGCAATTTACGCGAAGCGGTAGCGCACCTGCTTGAGATCGAGGCGAAGTACGACGAGGTCTGCCAGGACATGGAGGGGCGCGAAGATGAATACGAGACCCTCACCGAGCAGATGGGCCACTACGACATTTGGGATCTAGAGAGCCGACTCGTTCAGGCCGCCGGCGCTCTGTGTCTGCCGCCCTTCGATGCGGACGTGAAAGTCCTCTCCGGTGGAGAGCGCCGGCGTGTTGCCTTGTGCAAGTTACTCTTGCGCCAACCCGACATCCTGCTGCTCGACGAGCCCACCAACCACTTGGACGCGGATACCGTCGAGTGGTTGGAGCACCACCTCAAGGAGTACAAGGGCATGGTCATGCTGATCACCCACGACCGCTACTTCTTGGACAATGTGGTCAACTGGATGCTCGAAGTCGATCGCGGCAAGGGCATTCCCTACGAAGGCAACTACACGACCTTCTTGGAAGCTAAATCAAAGAAGCTCAGCTCGCAGAAGCAAACGGAAGCTCGCATCGAGAAGACTTACAAGCGCGAGCTGGAGTGGGTGCGCCAAACGCCCGCTGCCCGTCGCGGCCGCAGCAAGGCACGCATGAGCCGCTTCTCCGAATTGCAGAACTCGCGTGCGGGTGCTCAATTGGAGAGCCCCGACTTCCGCATCCCCCCCGGCCCGCGGCTCGGCGACAAAGTTGTTGTCGTCGACAAGCTGAGCAAGGGTTACGGCGACCGTACTCTGATTCAGGACCTGAGCTTCGAGGTACGCCCCGGCGCTATTGTTGGAGTGATCGGCGCCAACGGCATGGGCAAGTCCACCTTGATGAAGATGATCATGGGAATGGAGGAGCCGGATTCGGGCACGATCGATATCGGATCTACGGTCGAGATGACCTTCGTGGATCAATCGCGGGCAGTGATCGATGACGAGCTCTCGGTCTATGACAACATCACGGAGGGCAACGTCCAATTGCCCTTTGATGGCAAGGTCATCGACGGGCGCGCCTTCGTCGCACGCTTCAATTTCAAAGGCGAAGACCAGCAGAAGCTTTTGAAGCACTGCTCCGGTGGAATGCGCAACCGCGTGGTACTGGCCAAGATGTTGAAGGAACCCGCCAACCTCATCATCCTTGACGAGCCCACCAACGACCTCGATTTGGAAACCTTGCGAGTGCTTGAGGAAGCCATTGAGGACTACCGCGGCTCAATGATTGTGGTCAGCCACGACCGCTATTTCCTCAACCGGATCTGCACCGACATATTGGCATTTGAAGGCGACGGAAAGATCTTCTTCCACAAAGAAGGCGACTACGAGAGTTGGCACGAGTGGCGCGATAACAACCGTGACAAGATGGGCCTGAGTAAGGAGTCCAACGCCGGCAAGTACGCCAAGTTGCTACGCGAATAATGTCGGAACTGACTCCCGACCCTGACCTTGCGCGGGCGCGTCTCATCCTGAATGGATACGACGCGCCCGATGCACAACAAGCGGAAGTGCGCGCGCGCATTTTAGCTTTCATCGACGAACATCCATTGGATGCACACCTGCGTTCGTGCCTGGAAGGCCACCTGACCGGTTCGGCGATGCTTCTCGATCACAACCGCGAACGGATCCTACTCACCCTGCACAAGAAGCTCGGCAGATGGCTGCAGCTCGGTGGGCACTGCGACGGTGACGCAAATTTGGTGCATGTCGCTTGGCGCGAGGCACAAGAGGAGAGTGGCATCCCAGAAATCGAGATCGATCCAGCTCCGCTTGACCTTGATATTCACGCGATTCCCGAGCGCAAGGGTGTTCCCGAACATCTCCATCTTGATGTGCGCTTCATCACTGTTGCAGCCAAAGGCAGCGTGGAGGCGATCAGCGACGAATCGTTAGATCTGCGCTGGTTCACCTTTGCAGAGATCGCTGGGCTGGACGTGGACGAGTCCATGACGAGAGCAATAGCGCGTCTAAAATAGGGCTGCATCCAAGTGCTATGGCGGGATAGTATCTCCCCCATGCAATGCGCAAGCCTCACCTTATTCGCCTTCGCCCTGGCCGGTCAAGACTCCGCCCCCGAGATGGAACTTTCTCAAGAGGCGCCGAGCGAAAGGCTATTCATCGACAAGCAGCACGTCCGTGACACCTATTCGGTGACTCTGGAGAACGATGCCTTTACCGGCTCGGACAACAACTACACAAACGGCTTCGCTCTCTCATGGCTTGCGGGGCCAGTCAATGAACGACCGGAGTGGGCGGCTTGCCGCACATGGGCAAACATCTGGTCCTTCCTACCGATGTTCATGGACGGCGATGGCGTTTCATTTGTCAGCATCTCGGTCGGTCAAGAGATGTACACCCCCGAAGTCATCACCAACCCCAATCCGCCCGAGACTTCCCAACCCTATGCGGGCGTTCTCTTCGCGGACATGAGTTTCGCGGAGAAGCTGCCGGGCTACTGCCATGTTTGGACCATCCGTGCAGGACTTGTTGGCCCCTCCTCGCAGGCCGACAACTTTCAAGAGACGGTGCACAAGTGGATCGGCGCGGCGCAACCGCAAGGCTGGTCAACGCAGCTGCCCGATGAACCGATCCTGAACGCCGAGTACAGTATCGCCTACGAACAGATTTATCGTGCCAAGAGCGAGTACATCCCGGAGTGGCGCCTGGTGCCCGTCGGCGGCCTAAGCCTTGGCAATTACTTCACCGGGGCTAGCGGCGCTGTCTACTTCGAGAGCGGTTGGAACCTGCCCGCGGCAGTCGGAGCGATCACACCAAGGCGTGGCGTTGACCCACTGGCACTCGTCGATGCATCACAACCATCCGCATCTTCGTTCAGCGCCTTCTTTGGGCTTGACGGCTTTGCCGTTGGACATTATCTGCCTCTGGACGGAACGATCTTCAGTGACAGCCGCTCTGTGGATTCAGAGCCATTCCTCGGCTTTGCCTCGGCTGGAGTTTCCTATCGTTACGGTGCCTTTGCGGTCAACTTCCTCCTGTCGAAGTTCACCAAGGCTTATGCGACCGAAGAGACCCGCGGAGACTTCGGAACCCTGACGCTTTCGTACTCGATCTGACCGGCGCGGACACATCCGTGTACAGCGCTCTATAAAGTTGCCCGAGAAGCACTGTTCGCTGCCACGCCAAGGGCGATTTCTCTCCTACAAAGGATTTCGCCTCGATTCGCTTAGCGCTGAATTCTACTCTGATGGCAAGTCAGCTAGATATCCGCGAATTGATGAAGACTGTACGCAACAATCGAGTTTCGAGAACGCCTTGGCAAGCGCTTGCCGAGTGGTGGGAAGGTCGTAACCGGCGGTTATTTCGCAGGAACAACCAACGCGCAGAGGTTGGAAGCAATCGACTCCAAAAATATATGGAAGGGCCAACTTCGCAATCAGAACAACCGGCCAACGATCCAGCTATGACAGAACGAACCATACCCCGCCCTGAGAATGTGGAAGTCTCGCGCAGTTCACTGAATTCACTCAAAGTCGATGTTGCCAAGGAACGTCGCAAGCTCAAGTCGCTATCCACACAGCTCACCCAGGAGAAACTAATCTCTGAACGTGCGATTGAGGAGGCGCTGCAGGCTCGTATCGAGCGCGACGATTATCGGCGCGTGCTAGCGGCAGCGATACGCGGCGAACAGCTGATCAAAGAATCCAAGGAGCAACTTGGGGTCAAGTTGGCCGAGGTTGAAGACGCGCTGAAGGACTCAATTGCAGGATTCGGTCGTGCGACTGGCCTCAATGAGGAGTTATCATCGCGTTTAGAGTCCAGTACGGCGGAGATCACAACCCAGAAGGAAGAGTTGAACGCCCAGCGCAGCCGATTCGAAACGACACTTGCTGAATCATCCATCACTCTCGGGCGCACAGAAGGCCGTTTGCAGGAGATGGAGCGCCAAGAAATAGCGCGCTTGAAAGATCTGCGCGAAGAGCCGCAACAGCTCTTGCGAGTGCGCTCCCTGGCACTATTCGCAGGATCCGCCATCGCCTTCGCCACCGCAGCTGCTCTCCTTCCGCCACTCTTCCGAGTCCTATTTGGCTCGGCCTCCGCAGAAGAAATGCTGCTCGCCACTGGCCTCAGCGGATGGGGAGTGTTCGTAGCCGAGCTACTACTCCTCGGATTGGGGACGGGACTTGCGACGTTAGGCCTTCGTCGCGATTCACACTCCGGCAATGGACCGCTCCGGCCTTAGTCGCTCTTCGCCAAGAACTCCCAAGTCCGCAGGAAGCCCCAGCGCTCACCCATCGAGATCAAGGCGTCATCACCATGCGCACAGCGCGCGGCGAGTTGCTTGTATCCGCGAGCGGATAACTGCCTGCGAGCCTCCTGGGCCAAGGAGCGCGCCAAGCCAACGTGACGAGTAGATGAGTTGACCGAGAGGATCAAGATCATTGGTGTTAGCAAGCCGCTCAAAGGGTCCGAGTGGGGACCCACGAGACAAAACCCTAGATCTGCGGCGCCCGGAGTTTGTTCTGCGATGAGCAGCAAGGTCTCGGGTTTGTCGAACTGGTTGTCTAGAAAGGTCTCTACAAAATTGGCGGGTGCCTCGACGAGCCCCAAGTCCTGTAGAGCTTCCAGCGCACCGAGACGCAACGCCTCGATGTGCTGGCGGGCTTCGTCAACGGTTTCGACAGTTCGGATTTCAACTTCCATGGGAGTCGGTTGGTTAGAAATGAATCGTTTCGCCACGTAGCAGTTGGCGGGTCGTTCTCAATGGACGACGGAACCAATGCAGGACGTCTTCGAGGGCAGCGTAAGCACAAGGGACAAGAAACACGACGAGGAAAGTCGCGAGGAATAGACCAAAAAACAAGCTGATCGCCATCGGTTGTAGAAATCGCGCTTGGCCTGTTACGAAGAAGGTCAGGGGCGACAGGCCTAGCATAGTGGTGATCGTCGTCAATAGGATCGGGCGAAAGCGAAGGCTGCAACCTTTGACCAAGGAGTCCATCAGGCTCAGTCCTTCGCGCCGTAGTCCGTTGACAAATTCGATGAGAATCAGCGAGTCGTTGACCACCACACCGGTAAGAGCCAGCAATCCAATCAAGCTCATCAGCGAAATGGAGCGGTCCATTATCAAGTGGCCGAAGACCATGCCAACCATTCCAAAAGGGATGATGAACATGATCACAAAGGGCTGGGACGCAGATCGAAACAGGGTAGCTAAGATCAAGAAAATCACAGCTAAAGACAGGAAGGAGGCGAGTCCCAGGTCCGCCATCGATTCGCTGATGTCTTCTTGGTCGCCTTTGTAGTCGAGCGTGTAACCGGGGTAATTATCCGCAAGGTTTGCGAAAGCCAGCCCAACCTCACTTGTCACGTTCTCCGCTGAGTTTTGACTCTTATCAATGTCAGCGACGATGTTCGCTGCGCGCTCGCGGTCATCGCGTGTGATGCGTGAAGGACCCACGTGCGGAAGAAACTCGGCGACACTTTCAAGAGGCACCCGCTCTCCACTCGGCAAACTAATCCGTACCTTGGCCAGACCGCGCGGATCAAAGCGCGCGGTTTCGGGGAACTTGACGATTAGCTCGATGTCGTCGCGACCGCGGCGCACATTGCCGTAGGCCAAGCCTTCGAATGCGCTGCGTAGTTGCATGCCAAGACCGTGCTCGGTAACGCCTTGGAGACGCGCAGTGTCTTTGATGCGCAGGGTGATCTGGGGTCCGCCTAAATCGAGATTGTCGTGCACATCGTAAACGCCAACGTAGCTCTCCAACTCTCGTTGAACTAGATCTGAGATCTCAGCTAGGACCTCTAGCTCCGGGCCGCGCACCCAGATGTCGATCGCTTTGCCAGTCGGCCCAGACTGCGGCTGGGCAACTTCAGTGCTGACCACTTGCGGCGAGACATCGACCAGCAATTTGCGCAGTTCAGCGCTGAACTCTTGAGTACTAAGAGTCCGCTCGGGTCCTTCTGCTAGCTCGATCCACAGTTGCGCGAGATTCTTGCCGAGCGCGTAGTTGTTCGAATCGGAAGCTGAAATACCAATCAACACATTGACGCTCTCGACCTCAGTCGCTGGAAGGCTCTCTAGTATCCTCCGCTCTAGCTCGATGGCTGCGCGCTCGCTCTCCTCAAGGGAACAGCCTGCGGCCAGGCGCAAGTTGGCGTAAACGATCTTGGACTCGAACTCGTCAAATAGGTTGAAAGGCACCCAGTAGCGCGCATAGGTGCCGAGCAATAGCGCGCCGGTAATAGCTGTTGTCAAGGCAATCCAACGCCAACGAAGAACGGCGCGTAGACAGGCGAGATAAGCATCACGCAGGAACCAGTACCAATGGGCCTTCCCGCCTGAAGTTGCGACTACTGAGACCGAATCCGAATTCTTCGTGCGACCCGCGCCCCAATGAGCCATGTGCGCCGGCAAGACGATCAGAGCTTCGAGCAAGGAGACCACGAGACAAAAGCTGACGATCAACGGTAAGGGCCGCAAGAACTCGCCAGTGAGCCCCGACATCATCAAGATCGGTAAAAAGGCAGCAATGCTGGTCAGAATTGTTGCGAAGACGGGCCGTCCAACTTGCACCACACCTTCGATCGCCGCCTCTCGCGGAGAACGGCCCTCCTCCAATAAGCGGAAGCAGTTCTCGCCCACGACGATCGCGTCGTCAACGACCATTCCGAGCACCACAATGAAGGCAAACATGGTCATCATGTTCATCGTCACGCCGAACATTCCAGCGAGTAGCAAGCCGCCCAAGAAGGACACGGGAATGCCCAACGCCGTGACTAGCGCAACTCGCAAATTGAGAAAGATCACGAGCGAGATCAAGACCAACAAGCCTCCGATGAGGGCCGAGTTGCGCATGACCTCGAGGCGATTGGACACGTAAATGGAAAGGTCCGTGTTCAAACCCAGCGCGACCCCTTCGGGCAAGCTCTGCGCCACCTCGGCAACGTACTCGTGGACCTCCTGCGAGATACTAATTGTGTCGCCGTCGGCCTCCTTGTTGACTTGCAAGTGAATCGCGGGCTGACCGTTGAAACGCGAGCGCGTGATGTCGCGCTCGCGGGCATCGGACACGTGTGCAACGTCGCGCAACAAAACCCGACCGCCATCCGCAGTCGTAACGAGGGGTAACTCCAGGAGATCTGCCGCGTACTCCACGCCCGATTCGATGCGCAATAGGGTGTTCGTGGCTGACCCGGCTAGGCTGCCCAGCGGCAGGTCCGTGGCGCGCGCTTCCACCGCACTACCAACCTGTTCCAAAGTCAGGGAGAAGCGTTCCAAGGCAAGCGGATCGACTTCGATCCAGATGCGTGGCTCGCGAATTCCGGTGATGCGTACGTTGGAGACCCCTCGAATGTCCTCGATCCCGCGCCGGTGGTCCTCCGCAATCAGGCGCATCTCATCTAATTCGCCCCACCCGTAGACATAGACAGCGATGACCGGAAAAGCCGCTTTCAATTCACGGACCCGGGGCTCCTCTACATCACTCGGAAGCTCGACCTTCGCCCGCTGAACAGCGGCGCGCACCTCATCAAGAAAGTCCGAGATGTCCGTGCTACGCGAAGTCTCCAGCACGATCGTGCAGGTTCCCTCCTGCGAAGTGCTGGTCATCGAGTCCAGTCCATCGATGGCGAAGAGCTCATCTTCTAAGGGCAAGGTGATCAAGCGCTCGACGTCTTCGGGCGACGATCCCGCGTAGAAGCTCTGCACTTCAACGCTCTGCTGCGAGAAGACCGGGAAGACTTCACGCGGCATGCCGAAGTAGGTTACGAAGCCCGCGAGACACAGGGTCAAGGCCGCCAAGTTGACAGCTACAGAATTGTCCACCGCAAGGCGTGCTATCCAGCGCAACATGACCTAGTTCCCGCGCACGCGACAGAGTTCGCCGCCAGCCAGTCGTCCGAGCGGAGCTGTGATCAGGCGCTCGTCACTCTTCAAACCAGCTTCGATTAGAAAGCCGCTGGCCACGCGCGCTCCAAGAGTGAGTGCGCGTCGCTCAACCAAGAGGCCTTGCTCGGAATCCACAACCACGAAAGCACTCGGATCTCCATCAAGCCAAACGATCTCGTCCCGCGACAGCAGTAGGCCCAAGGCAACCTCTCCGACTTCAATTTGAACTTCGACAAACTGCCCGGGACGTAACAGGGAACTCGACAAGGCCCCTGCCGCCGGCAGGTTAATCCCCTCTTCCAGGCTCACCTCGACGGACATGGATCGCAGCTTTGGGTGAGCTTCAACCCCGAGCCCGATTACGCGCGCCTCGAAGCTCCATGCTTCCTGCGCTGGCAAGCGAACATGAGCGCGCTGGCCCAACTCGATGCCTACGAAGTCTTCTTCCGGGATTTCTAGGATCACTCGTAGTTCGCTGGTGTCCACCAAACTCCCCAGCCGCTCGCCCGCGATCAAATAGCTTCCAACAGCCGGCCCAGGCTCCACAAGATATCCGTCGAACTCCGCGTGAAGCTCCGCCAACTTGCGCCGTTCTTGTTGCAAGCCGAGCTGCGCACCAGAACTAACAAGCGTGGCCTGCGCGCGAACCTTGGAAGCCTGTGCGCGCCTAACTGCTGCCTGGGCATCGTGCACCGTCCTCGCCGCCGCAAGCCGTACTCGCGACGCACTGTCGAGTTGGCTCTCTGACATGTAAGAATCTCCCGACAATTGCGCCAAGCGTTTTTCCTCACGCTCGGCCAATTTGAGGCTCTCGGCGGCGAAGGGTACGCGGCCCGCTGCAGCAATGATTTCGACCTCAGCCAGTTCCAAGTCCGCCTCCGCAACTGTCACGGCCGCCCGGCTGGCGGAAAGCTCCTGGTCCAAAATTGACGAATCGACCCCCACAAGAAGTGTTCCAGCAGCAACAAAACGGCCTACGCTCCAGGGCTCTAGCCGGCGGGTCACCCGGCCTCCTAACTCGCTGGCAAGCGACGCCTCACGATTCGCACTTATGGTGCCAAATCCGGCCACATGGACCTTCTCCGGGCTCGTTTCGAGCACACGCACGACCACGGGGACCATGCCGACCTCCCGCGCGGGCAGCCGTTCAGCCGTGGGACGGGAACCTTCGAGAAAGCTCACGCCCCCCCAGCCGAGGGCTGCGAAGGTC
Source organism: Planctomycetota bacterium (assembly GCA_047639675.1). Lineage (GTDB taxonomy): Bacteria > Planctomycetota > UBA1135 > UBA1135 > JABACD01. Next base: position 50,163 of record JBLIOI010000002.1, read on the forward strand.
AGAATCACAATCAGGCTGGGGTACAGGCGAGGCATAGGACGGTCTGGCTGGCAATGAGGGCTCGCAGTTTGCGATAAAACGAATATTGCTCCTTGATGGCAGTAACCTGCCCTCCTGATCTAGGCCTTGAAACGCGGCTGAATGGGTGGATTCAACGAGCATTCAAGGTCTTGAACAGGGGCGCAGTAGGCCCCAAGGGAGTGAACTGAGTTTTGCCATAGGCTCCTCAGGAGACTAGCAAACCGCACGGCAAGCAGAAGAGCAAGAGGGTCCGGCTTGGTGGGAAGGTCACCAGGATCCAATCCAGCACTTCCCCGCCAAGCCACACTGAGGTAAATTGCCGCGCTCACTAGGCCCCATCCACAGCTCGGATGGGCCCGCTTCCATGACTCCCAGATCGTCCCGAACTCTATTGGGGCCAGGTGAATTCCAGTGCAAGTCAGCGTTGACAAAATCGGTCCCTGCGAGGCCAAAGTTAGCTTCTCTGTTCCGCGGGAAGATTTCGACCGCGAGTACTCGGCAGCTCTCAAGAGTTCCGGCAAGGAAGCGCGTATGAAGGGCTTCCGTCCCGGCAAGGTTCCGACCAAAGTTCTCGAGAAAGAGTTCGGTACGCAGGTCCGCCAACAGGCCATCGAACACTTCATGGGCAAGGCCTACGAGCAGGCTGTCAAAGACGGCGACTTGAAGCCCGTCGGGCACGAGCGCGTGAAGATAGAAGACATCACGTTGGAAGACGGTGCAGACCTTGAGCACATTTTCAGTGTCAGCCTAAAGCCCGAATTCGAACTAAAGGAGTACAAGGGATTAGAGGTCGCGAGCGAGCTCGAACCCGTGCTTGACGATGAAATCAAGGAAGCGATCGCAGACCTGCGTTTGCAACAGTCAACCCCCGGCCCCGTCGGCGATGAAGGAATCACCGAAGACGGCCAAGCACTGTGCAAGGTCAAGTGGGAGTCTGGCGGCGAAACCTTGCTTGAACGCGACGGTTTGCGCATGGCTCCCTTGGCGGCGCCTCCCGGTGTCGACCCGGATAAGTTCAAGGAAGGACTAATCGGCGCTCAAGCCGGAGATGGGTTAGAGCTTGAGTTGGTCGTTCCTGACGACTTCGATCAGGAAGAGATGCGCGGCAAGTCTGGTACCTGCTTCATCACGGTGACCGAAGGCTTCTCGATGGTCCCGCCGCCGGACGAGGACATTTGGAAAATGGTCGGCGCCGAATCCCAGGAAGAGTTCGACAAGACCGCCCGCGACCGCATGGAACTGGCCAAGCAAAACCAGGAAAACGCTCGTCAGGAGACGGTTCTCTTGGAAGGACTGCTCAAGAAGCATGACTTCGATCTGCCCGAGCAGATGATCAGTGGTCAGCTCGATAGCCGTCGCGACCAGCTCCGCCAGCAGCTTGCCCAGAACGGAGTTCCCGAGGACAAGCACGACGAGGCAGTCGCCGAGCGGGAAGAGGAATTGCAGACCGTCACCGAGAAAGGCGTCCGCGCACTGTTCCTGGTGAGTGCAATTGCTGAGAAAGAAGAGCTAAAGGTTGAGGAAAGCGAGATGCTCGCGGAATTGCAGGCGATTGCTCAGCAGCACCAGGCTAAATATGAGGATGTCGTCGAACATTACCGTAAGAACGGGCTTTTTCAGCAAATGCAGATAGAGCTGATGGAGCGCAAGGTTCGGGTATTCTTGCGCGAGAATGCGAAAACCACTGAACCCTAGCGATCATCGGCCCGAAGAAGCCATGGCGGGTCCTTGACCGGGCACCGCCAGTACCGCAAACAACCCTTCCTATCGGGGCACTTTCCAGGTGAATCGGGGAGCCGCACTCTCGTGGCCCCCCCGACATCCTGCCCAGTGCCCTTCCAAGAAGTACCTTTCGTGAATCCAAGAGGAAACGCCGAGCCGAACATGAGCACCTTCGTCCCCTACGTAATTGAGAAGACCGGTCGCGGTGAACGCACCTACGACATTTACTCGCGCCTGCTTGAAGATCGCATCATATTCCTGGGCAGTGAGGTTAACGACATGGTCGCCAACTCCATTATGGCCCAGCTGCTCTTCCTGGATAAATCCGGGCATACGCAGGACATCAAGATGTACATCAACTCCCCTGGTGGATCGGTCACAGCTGGCCTAGCCATCTACGACACGATGCAACTCATCGAGCCGGAGATCTCCACCTACTGCTTAGGTCAGTGCGCCTCGATGGGCGCAATGCTCCTGGCAGCAGGAACCAAAGGCAAACGCTACGCGCTGCCGAATTCGCGTGTCATGATCCACCAGCCCTCGGGCGGAGCTCGAGGCACCGCGATGGACATGGAGATTCAGATCGCTGAGACTCTTAACCTGAAAGAACGCCTGGATACGCTTCTGGGTCATCACTGTGGTAAGACCGCCGAGGAAGTTTCCAAAGCGACCGAGCGCGACAACTTCCTTTCACCGCAAGAAGCCAAAGATTTCGGTCTAATCGACCACATCGTCTCCAAGGCCCCTCCGGCCAAATAGCGCTTTTACGCCCACGAGCGGCGCTGGGGCTCCCCCAGTGCCGCTCTTAATTTCAATCGGAGGCTCTTACTCCGCATCATTCCTTTTCCTGCCTAGAATGCACCGATGACTTCCTCTGGACGCGGACGACATGTCGAGCGCTGCACGTTTTGTGAGAAACGTCGGCACCACGTAACCTCGCTTATTGCGGGTCCTCCCGGCGTGTACATCTGCAACGAGTGCATCGAAATATGCAATTCGATTCTGCAGGAAGAACAGCGCCGCGCACCTGGCGCCCCCGGTGCGGCCGGTGCAGCACCAGCCTCCATCGTGACGGAGCCCGCTGGCGCTATCAACGAGACGGACAAGCTGCCGACCCCAATCGAGATCGCTCGCCGACTCGATGAGTACGTCATCAGCCAGAAGCGCGCCAAGAAGGTGCTCGCTGTTGCTGTCTACAACCACTACAACCGACTGCGCCATCAGTCGGAAGTCGACAAACTCGGCATCGATGTCGAGATTGAAAAGTCAAACGTGCTGCTCGTTGGACCCACAGGTTCAGGCAAAACGCTCCTCGCGCGCACAATGGCACGATTACTCGACGTTCCCTTCGCGATGGCGGACGCCACCACGTTGACCGAAGCCGGTTACGTTGGCGAGGACGTCGAGAACATCCTGCTGAAGCTCTTGCAGTCCGCGGACTTTGACGTCGAACGCGCCCAGCACGGCATCATCTACATCGATGAGATCGACAAGATCGGTCGCACCACCTCCAACGTCTCGATTACTCGCGACGTTTCCGGTGAGGGCGTGCAGCAAGCGCTTCTCAAGATCCTGGAAGGCACCGTTGCGAACGTGCCGCCGCAGGGTGGACGAAAGCATCCGGAGCAGTCCTACATCCAGCTCGACACTTCAAACATCCTATTTGTGTGCGGTGGAACGTTCAGCGGAATCGAGGACATCATCGCTAAGCGCATCGGGCGCGAGGCCATCGGCTTCGATCGCCAGGTCAACGCAGACGAGAAGGCGCGCGCTGCCAGCGGATTGGTGCCTACCTCAACGTCCGCTGCGGAGGCTGCCAAAAAGAGACTGCCCTCAACCAAGGTTGGCGATACGCGCGACGAGTTCATGCGCTACTTGATTCCCAAGGACTTGGTGCAGTTCGGCCTAATCCCCGAGTTCATCGGGCGCTTGCCGATCATCACCAACTTGGAAACCCTCGATGCGGACGCCTTGGTACGCGTCCTGACCGAGCCCAAAAACTCGCTCACGCGTCAGTTCGAGGCAATTTTCCGCTTGCAGGGCAAGTCACTGACTTTCACCAAGGACGGCCTCGACACGATCGCCACCACAGCCATCGAGCGGGAGACGGGCGTGCGCGCCCTGCGCTCCATAATCGAGGACTGCCTGCTGGACCTGCTCTTCGAGTTGCCCAATAGAGAGGATCAGGAAGAATTCGTCATCGATGCGGATGTCGTCACAGGCGCGCGCAGCTTGGCCCTCGGGCTATCGACCGAGGACGACCTAGACAGCCCTCTCGAGGAAAGCAGCGCTGCGAATATCGAGGACGATGCCCCAGAGCGAGAAAGCGCTTAGCAGCCCCTTGTAAAAGTCATTTCACGTCATCTGACCATCATCCACTCCGCATAGGCACCTGGGATGCTCGTTGAATCCACCGATTCGCCTGCGCAACCAGGCGCCTATGCAGACCGGATGCTGGCCATCTGACGCAAAAGCACTTTCACCACGGACTGCTAGGGAACCCCGCCATCTGAAATCATCAAGAGGCATGTCAGGTCACCGACCTTGCATGCCTTTGATTTTGTCTGGACTCCAGACTATCTCGACCCCCCGCCGATGTTTAGGCTAACGCCCATGGCTTCAGGATCACCGCTGCGTATTTATTACCATCGCGACTTCGATGGCATGGTCTCTGGGGCCATCCTCGGATCGATTCTCATCGATCAATTTGGCGAACGCGTCGAGTGGGAGAGCGTCAACTATGACCAGCGTCGCAACTGGGAGACCTTCAGCTCAGACTCGCGCTTTGCGATCGTGGACTTTCACTTTCACCCGCGCGCGGAATATTGGTTCGACCATCACCCGACGACCTTCCTGACGCCCGAATTGCGCGAACAGTACAAGCCGTCCGATCGTTGGCAATGGGACGAGGCCTCGCCCTCATGCCCCCCCATCATTCTCGATAGCGCGGAGAAGCACTGGAAATACAAACCAACCGAGCGCTTCAAGGAAATGGCTCACTGGTCGAACATCGTCGACGCGGCGCGCTTCGAGAGTGTCGATCAAGCCATCTTTGGAGAAGAGCCGGCGCTGCGCATCACGCGTGCCCTGACAGTCGCTCCGAGTTCCGATTGGCTCAACAAAATGGTTGAGATGATGACCACCATGTCATTGGAGGCCATCGCCAACACCGAGTCCGTGGAACTCGCCCACCAGCGAGCCAGCAACAACCGCGATCGTGCCCTCGAACAGTTCCCTTCAACCGTGAAGTGGATCCGTGACCGAGTGCTACTCTTCGATGCCTCTTCAGGAAAGGTGCGCCGTGACCGCTTCGCTCCTTTCTATCATCATCCCGAGATCGAATACGCCGTCGGAGTGATTCCGACACGCTCCGGTTTCCACGTGAGCTGCGGCGAGAATCCGTGGAATAAGCCGACTCAAGGATTGCACGTTGGCGAGATGATGGAAGAGTATGGTGGCGGCGGCCATCGTGCCGTGGGCGGCGCTAATCCAAAAGATCTGGACGAGACAAGGCGCGTTGCCGAAGTGATCGCCGAAAAACTTCTAGCCGCCATCAACCAACCCTCCTGAGGCCAGCGCAAGACGCACCAACGTGTCTGAAAAAACTCTAAGCGCGCTCTTCTTCGAGCCCGAGCAGCTAGCCATTGAAGTAGAGGCCCGTGGCGGTCGTCCCTTCCACGTTAAGATTTTGCGTGAGCAAGTCTTGGCGAACGGTGTGCTCAAATACTCCGAAATGACCTCGTTGCCAGCAGGCTTGCGCGACTCTTTGGCGGAGTCGATTCCGATCTTGTCCTGCAAAGAGATCGACCGGACCGTTGCCCGCGACAATACGACAAAGCTCCTGCTTGGCTTTCCCTCAAACGGCGAGGGCGAGGCCTGGAACTCGGTAGAGACCGTGCACATCCCACCGCTCCGCAAAAGGTCAGAAGCGGGTGCAACACTGTGCGTCTCGACCCAAGTGGGCTGTGCTGTTGCCTGCCCGTTTTGTGCCTCGGGCCGCGCGGGCTTGGTGCGCAACTTGGCGGCGCACGAAATTCTGGAGCAATACCTGGTGGGCCGCTCCCTCGGTCGAATCGCGCGTAGCGTAGTGATGGGGATCGGCGAACCATTGCACAACTTCCAGGCGACAGATGCGGCTTTGCGTTTGGTCCACGAGGAGTTCGGACTCGGTGCGCGAAAGATTATCCTTTCGACAGTAGGCTTCCCCGACAAGGTCCGCAGGGCCGCGGACACGAAGCCGCCTTATCAACTTGCGATCTCATTGCACACACCCTACGACGAGCAGCGTGACGAGCTAGTGCCTGCCATGAAGGGCACACCGATCGAAGATGTGCTCAACGCGGGTGACTACTGGTTTGAACAGACGGGCCGTGAAATCACCTACGAGTACGTGCTGCTCGGTGGAACGAACGATACACCCAACCACGCTGAAGAGCTGGCCCAGCGCCTCGCAGGACGCCGTTGTGGAGTCAACTTGATCCCCTTCAACCCGGTACGTGAGAGTGGCTTCGGCCGCCCGAACACGGACGATGCCGAAGGCTTCCGAGAGCACCTTGAGGATCAAGGCATCGTCGCGACGATCCGCTGGTCACGGGGCCTCGAGAGCGACGCTGCCTGCGGACAGCTTAGGTTGCACAAGGGCGTAGCACCCGCCTAGGACTCCTCGGCCAGTCGATTGGGCTGCCTGCGGAGACATCACGAAGGCTGGCCTATCAGTCAACGCCTTCGGGGGCATTTGCCCAGGGGTAGTCATCCTCAGCTAACTTGTAGGCATAGCTGAAGAGCGCCTGCATGTACGCCTTGTCGAATAGCTCCGTTTCTGGATGAGTGAAATCTGTCGGGATGCTGGCCAAGTGGAAGTCCAGGCCATCCCGTTTGGCAGCCACGTAGATCTTGTACAAATCGCCCACGCCCTGGGTTCGGATCAGAGTGTCGAACGATCGCATAGCGATCGTTATCAGTTCGCGCGGAATCGTTTTCCAGCGCGAATCGGTTAGACCATTCCGGATGACATAGACATTCGGAGTTCCCTTCACTCTCAATCGCTCCGTAACTCGAGACCAGTGAACTTGGATGGGAAACCAAAAGACTTGCGTCGTGGCGCCCCCATCGACATGCATCTCGTCATAGGGCACTCCATCAACCTCAACATCAATCATGACCGGAGGGAAGGCGATCGGGATTGCTGTCGATGCGTAGATGATCTTCTGAAAGAGCTTGAGCGACCCAGGCATCCCACTCTTTGCAATGCGGGACAGATTCCAAATCACCGGACGACCGGCATCCAAGTTGGTGGTGGCCACCAATAACTCACGCCCACCTAGACTTGCTTCCGCAACTGCATCAAGTAGATCCTGATTGAAGAACTCCTCAATGATGTCGATCATCCCGTCGGTGTTCATTACGGAATCACCAGTTAGGGTCTCGAGCATGCTCCGTTCCTCTACCATCTCCTCGGTGCAGTGCATGGTGAGCAAATGCCTCAGTCGAATATCGTAATCGCTTCCGAGGAACGCAAAGGGCGCGATCAATGCGCCAGAGCTGATACCAGTGACCACGGTGAAAATGGGGCGGTCGCCGTGCGCAGTCCAACCGCAGAGCAAGCCAGCGCCGAAGGCACCGTTGGCTCCCCCGCCCGAAAGAGCTAAGTAACTGTGCGGCAGATCCATGATCCCGCCCCAACCCGCAACTAGATCCTCTTCTGATTGCGTCAACCACTCTTCAACATCGGCCGACGGTTCATCCCCCCAATTTCGCACCTTAGGAATGCCGAAGATCACCGCCTGGTCTGCCAAGTCCACAGGCAAAGGGTTTCGCTCTGGAATCGACCGGCAGCCCACTAGCGAGCCTACGACTGCGAGTAGCAGGAGTTGGCTTGTTCTGAGCCCGCAGCTTTTCCCAACAGGGCTTCCTATCGATTGGGAGCGCATAGATGTCATGGTCATGATGTACTTTGAACTAACTCTCTCAGTTGGTCTAAGGGTATGGATTCCGAATGGCATTGCTTCTATTTACCGGTCAGTCTCTGCAACGTTCCTGCAGTTCGGTCTGCCAGAAAGTCAAAGAATGGATTGCAGCGCATTCGCATCAGGTTGTCGGTACTAATGACAAATAACCCATGTTCGCCGCGCGCTTGGAGATTGCCAATGGAACTCTCGTCTGGATCGCCTCTCGGTGCTAAACCGTAGACTGCATCGTCCATGCGGATTGATAGGGCAACGTGCGAGAGCGAATAGACTCCCATGGGCCAATTCAATCCAAGCGCAACTCGGGTTGCCCCTTCTCGAGATGGAACATCGTTCCATTCGGCGAGTTCCGTTGAGGTATCGGAAAGATTCGAGAGCACACTCAACTTGTAGGCCCGATCGCTTCGAGCTGGGATCCTCGCCAAGACTGGAAGATTCGACGGACGAAGAAAGTCGTCGCTCTTTTGAGTCCTGTTCACATCGAAGATCACAAGTTCGTGGCCCCCCTCTGCATCGAGTCGGTCGTAGAAACGAATCGTTTCTGGAGTTCTCACCGTCGCATCCAAGACAGAGACGAAGCTCAGAATTGGGGGGAGTCCCTTCACTATACCGGTGCTGTCCGCGAGTCGATCAAGACGAGCGTTGATCCTCTCACTCAGCATGTAAACCTGATCGCCGGCGTTCAGGCTGAAAGAGTTGTACTTAAAGGGATCGTACTCTGGCTCAATGTTCGTCCAAGCCAGCTTTGGGATGCCAAACAGTTTGGCGCATGTGCGCAAGGTACTAGCAAGGGCCGCAGCAGGGGTCAATCCAATCGCCGGCGACAAGTTGACGATTTGATCAAAGGGCTCTCCAGGCTCACCCTCCATAATCGACAACTCGTGCTCAAGAGCAAGAGCGCCGCCCGTGGAATACCCGACAGCGACAAGGGGAAGGTCGGGGCCAATCTGTTTCCGCAAGTGCACCGTTGCCATATCAACGACCTTGGCCAGCGCTTCCCATTCGAAGGTCATCAAACCTGACGGCGCCGTTCCGTGACCTTGATAGCGAGGAACGATTACGTGCCAACCACGACTGTAAAGCTCCTCTGCCAGGGCGCGCATGCTGTAAGGAGAATCCGTTGCGCCATGCAATAAGACCGCCCCTCCAACTGGCGAGGGAACTGATAGTTCCACGCTACGGTTCCAACGCAGCGCATTCTCAGTCAACTCGAACACGCCACTCTCGTTGAATCGTGACCATTCAAGACGAGTTGTTGGATGTCCACCATTGTCAATTTCCCGATCCAGTTCAGCAAAGAGTTCATGTTCCAATGCAACGTAACTGGAGTAGTCAGTTACACGCTCGTCGTCCTCACCCGTGTACTCTGAATCGAGTTCGACCGTATGCCACGGACATAGATCAGCCTGCCCTTGTGCCGCATCAACGTAGAACCACGCGCCCACCAAAACGGCGCCAATGGTGATGTGTACCAACGCAAGCGCGATCTGTTTTAGAATGGCCCGGAGGTACTTCAAGGAGTTCAGAGCGTGGGTCAATTAGGGGAATGGGCTCGCTATTCACTATATTCTAGCCCTTACGGCCTGCATTCTCCCAGAAAGAATCAGCTGCCTCTTGCTGCTCGCTAGGCTGAAGTCATGAGACACAACTTCATGGTTTCGCGCGCTCTGAATTTCACTGCATCATTCGCTCTGATATATCTGCAAGCTTCGTGTGGAGGCCTGGCAATCAAGCCCGCGGAAGAGCCTGAAAGGAAACCAAACATCATCTACGTCCTCGCCGACGACCTCGGCTACGGCGAGGTCGGATGCTACGGTCAAACAAAGATCCGTACTCCGCACATAGACGGCTTGGCGCGCGATGGGATGCTCTTCACGCAGCACTACTCGGGCAGTCCGGTCTGCGCGCCGTCTCGTTGTGTGCTCTTGACCGGCATGCACACAGGCCACTCCGTTGTACGAGACAATTGGGAAGGCGGTGGCTGGGAAGAAGGCGCAGCGGAAGGTCAGTTCCCTTTTCCTGATAACACGAACACCATCGCAAGGAGCCTCCAAGATCTGGGCTACCGCACTGGAGCTTTTGGCAAGTGGGGCAACGGCGGTCCTGGTTCCAGCGGGCATCCGCTGAATCAAGGCTTTGAGACCTTCACGGGATCGCTATGTCAGCGCCAAGCTCACAACTACTACCCGACGCATCTCTGGCACGACAACGACCGCCTTGAGCTTGAAGGGAACGAGTGGTTCCGCTCTCATCAGAAGATCTCTGCAGCGCTAGAAACCGATGAAGAATACTACGAGCGATACACAGGACAAACCTACGCAACCGATCCTCCGATCGATGCTGCGCTGACCTTCATCGACGAGAATAAAGACCAGCCCTTCTTCCTCTACTATGCGAGCCCTGTACCCCATGCGGCCTTGCAAGTTCCGCTGGAAGACCTGGAGCAGTATGAGGGCGCCTTTCCCGAAACAGCCTACTTGGGGAATAAGGGTTACCTACCCCATCCGAAGCCACGCGCCGCCTATGCGGCGATGGTCTCGCGCTTCGACAAGAACATTGGGCGCATGCTCGCTCGCTTGGAACAATACGGCCTAGCTGAAGAAACGATCGTCCTCTTTTCGAGTGACAATGGTCCTACATTCAACGGCGGCACTGATTCCACCTACTTCGATAGCACGAGCGGACTACGCGGATTGAAGTGCAGCGTGTACGAGGGTGGATTGCGAGTCCCGTTCCTTGTGCGTTGGCCTGGTCATATTGAAGCGGGCTCAAACTCTGAACACATCAGCGCTTTCCAGGATATCCTGCCGACACTTGTCGAGATCGCGGGTGGAGTCGCACCTGTAGGAATCGACGGAATCAGTCTGCTTCCAACTCTTCGCGATTCAGGGACGCAAAACGAGCATGAGCTTCTCTACTGGGAGTACGCGGGCAAACAAGCGATCCGCCGCGGTCCGTGGAAAGCCGTGCGCTCGAAGTTGCGCAAGGGCAACTTGGCTATCGAGCTTTACAACCTTGAAAACGATCCAAACGAAGGCACCGATGTAGCTGCGAAATTCCCAGAGATCGAGCAACAGATGGCCGCACTCTTGAAGCGTGAACACGTGCCCAACAGCGACTTCCCCTTGCGTGGAATCGACGAGGAATAGCCTGTACCTTTCAATCGAGTTTGTCGCGTGACGACATCGCCACGCTTGAGGACGATGACTCCGGAATTCTAGAGAAGTGAGTTGCCAGTGGAATCGAACCCGTCAAATTCTATGGCGACGACACGCACACTCTGACGATTATCCACTCCCACCTTGAGGTTCCCAATTCTCCTGATCACTGAGCTAACCTCGTGAGACCGGGGATAGCCGAAGTTACTGTTACGCTTCCAAACGCATCCACTTCCGGACTTGAGGTCGCCCGCCTTAGGAACTAGAGCGTTCCATCTGCAGTGACAGATAACAGCTTGGCGATTTGAGGCCTCAACTCCAGCGAGCTCATGCGCTTCCTTATGGAGTCAGGAAGAACAACCGTACCCGCGATTTACAGTGAAGGCTGAGCCCTGACGCTTCTTGCCGGCCTGTCCGCCCGAGACAAAAGGTGCTCCGGGTCCAACTTGAAACATATGAGTCAAGTATCGGTGCCGCGCCTCGCGATGCGTGCATAGGCAAGGCCAACCCGCTCTCCGCTGTAGCGAGAAGGCTCGACTAGATTCACAATTCTAGGGCAGTTGGCAAGGGGCGCCCGGAGGCTTACCCTGTATCGATCCACCGCTTTCTTTTCCATGACGGCTCGTCGGTCTCCATGCGTCACAATCGAACACTCAGTACCTTGCGTTCACTTCTCACTCTTGTTCTCTTGCTTGCTGGAAACTTGGTCTCTCCGGCCTTCGGATTCCAATCTGGACAGGCGCGTATTTCGACTCTGATCCTGACCGGGCAAAACAGAACTGACTGGCGTTGGACGAGTACGCACTTTCGGGATCTCTTAGAGGCAAGCGGACGTTTCGATGTTGAAGTTTCGCTGAGCCCGGAAGGAACGCTACTCGACACGGCCTATCTCGCTCGCTTCGATCTGTTGTTGATCGATTACTCGGGCAGTCGCTGGGGTGATGCGGCCGAGAAGAACTTCCTCGATGCAGTGAACGGCGGCGCAGGTGTGGTCGTCATCGGAGATGCAGTCGCAGCATTTGAAAATTGGACCGAGTACGAAACTCTGGTCGGTTTCAAATTAGGAGAATACGCTTACAAGTCCAATTTCCAGAGCGTGAGCGTCGGAGTCACAGATTCGACGCACCCTGTACTCAAAGACTTTGGAGGCATTGCGGTGCGAGAGGAGCAATTGGCAACCGGCCTCGAATTAGCCCTCGACGATCAGCACAAGGTCATCGCTACCGTTACGCCAATTGGTACTGGAGCTCCGGCGCAGCCCGCTCTTGTCGTTGGAACCTATGGAAAGGGCCGTACCTTTGCCACTCCTCTCGGTCACGTTTCGGAAGGCCGACGACAAACCTGGGAATCGCAGCGTAGCCCTGAGTCTGAGAAGTTGTTTCTACGCGCTTGCGAATGGGCTGCAACAGGCAAGGTGTCTTCACTTAAGCGAATGGCGCACAACACGCTAAGCGAAGCAGATCGCGCCGCCGGTTGGAGCTTACTATTCGATGGTAACTCCCCCACTGGTTGGAAAGCCAGCGAAGGTGTTGGCTTGAGCGAGGAGCGTTGGCACGTGGAGGGTGACGCGTTGCGCGTCCTGCCCGGAAAGGATTCCAGCAACTGGTTCAACGCTGCGGAGTATCGAGAGTTTGAGCTGGAGCTCGAATGGAAAGTCGAGGGCGGAGCCTCCTCTGCTCTGGGAATCTCCCGCGGCCAAGAACAAGCTGGGAGTTCCTTCGCATTCGACAATAGCCAGGGATCTGATGCTCAGAACATCCTGCGTCCTGATGGAGAATTCAACCACGCCCGAGTGCTGGCGACCTACGATCATGTTGAGCACTGGCTCAATGGCATCAAGATCATGACGGTTTATACGGATCCAGCTCAATGGGCTCGGCGTATGGGCGAGGATCAATTGGCTCGTGATCCAGAACTCTCCAAATTACCCCTCGCACGCATCATGCTTGAAGGTGATGGCACTGCAGTATGGATGCGCAACGTCAAGATCCGACCCATCCTGGAACAAGCTCCGGCCGTCAGCTCTTCGACCACCACCAATCTCTTCAATGGGCAAAACCTTGACGGTTGGTTATGGCTTTCGTTCAACGACAACAACAACGAAACGTCCCCCTTTCACGTGGGAGAAGAAGGCCAGCTTATCGGTTCGGGCCAACCCATGGGTACAGAGCGAACCCTGGAGACTTACCAGAATTTCGACCTATCCTTTAAATGGCGATTCAATCCGAGAAGCCGCATCGCTGGCAAGGCCGCAATCATGGTGCGCGCCAGCGGAGATGATGTGCGCTTTCCAAACGCCGTGGAGATTCGACTCGACCCAAACGAGGTCGGCACTCTCTGGCGTCAAGGCAAACTCGAACTCACTGGAGAGCGCCGGCGAACAAGTGGTCAATTGGTTCGTCCAATAGTCAACAGTGAGAACCGTGTTGGCGAGTGGAACCATATGGAAGTGCGCTTGCATGGCGGCGATCTCTTGGTGCTTCTCAACGGCCAGGTAGTGAACAACGCAAGTGACGTGACGATTCAATCGGGATGGATCGGCTTGGTCACTCGTGGGTTTGAAATCCAGTACAGCAGCCTTCAGCTAACTCCCGGCGAGTGAGAGAAGAAGAAGGATAATTAGGTCGAGGTGTGCGAGCCTTCGCTCGCGACTCCCCACCCAGCTCATTGCAAGCGCAGGCAGCGCCAGTTGATCTTCACGATCTCCGCCTATCTAGCAGCTAGTTCCACTCGATGTCGCTGGCTTCCACGGCACCAAGCTTCAGCTCCAAGTACTCCGCCCGTTCGTCAAAAGACTAGACATCAGAGTACTCACGGGCCCCATTTAGCCGGCTGCTTTACGCCTGTCAAAGACGACCAACATTGGCGTGAGTGAGACCAGAAGCTCAACGCCCGCTAGCCAACTTGAGCTCGAGCAACAAGGGTCGATGGTCGGAGATGAGGGACTCGTCGACCACGATTAACGTGTGGCTTTGAACGGACTCAGCCGGCTGCACCAAACAATAATCAATCTCACGGTTGGGATCGTTGGCGGGGAAGGTCAATGCACTTCCACCTTTGGGAATGTTCAACCAACCTTGTTCGAGGACCTCCATCACCTGCGAGCCCGGTTTTGAGTTGAAGTCGCCAGCTAGAATCACTGGCACGTCGGAATCACGAAAGTGTTCGGTTACGACCTGAGCTTGAGCAAGTCGCTCAGTCTCTGTTCGATAGAAGTGTATTCCGCAAACGATCACTTCGCCTTGTGCTGAATTCACTCGAACAGCCAGTGCCGTGCGTGGCTCGCTGCCATCGGGAAGGCGCAGGTTTGTTACTTCGAGCATCGGTTCGCGGGAGAGGACAGCCATCCCGTAGTCGCCGCCGTCGTAGGGCATGAAACCGCCAAAGGCCGCATGCATTCCACAGGCCTCTCCAAGCCAAGCAGCTTGGTCTACGCCGTTCGTGCGCGCGCACTCGCGATCTACTTCTTGCAACGTCACGATGTCAGGGTCGAAGCGCCGGATCAATTCAGCAACGCGCTCCAAGTCCAGCTTGCCATCCATCCCCTCGCCGTGCTTGATATTGTAAGCCAAGACTCGCAGGGCCGGTGCCTTGTCGGACGTTGTTCCAATGGAACTACAGGAAGCGAAGGCGAGCAAACAAAGCATGGCTAGATTACGAATCATTCGTCCAGCCTATCGACCGGTTCATTCTTCACCTACAACCGTCCCGGATTGCGCTCACCGCTTCCACGCAGAGCCCCGTCTCCCAACTCTTCGCGAGCTTCGGCCGCAATCTCGAGTAGATGCTCGACGACATCCGGGTGCAGATCAGCAACGTCTCTATGCTCCCCCGGGTCCTCGTCCAGATCGAATAGGGCATAGGACACACGACCCGTTGCAGTCGGGCCAGGATGGCCTCCGCTACCTGGAGCCATGCGATCGTAGGTCCTGTAACTGTGGGGAACGTGGAGCTTCCAACGACCTTCGCGGACCGCTTGCAGAGTTCGCCCGTAGAAAAACCAGTAGCTCTGCCTCGGGCTTGAGCTTTCGGGTTCGCGCAGATGCGCCAAGACGCTAACACCATCGATCTCCCGCTTTGGCAGCCGCGCGCCACACAACTCGGCGATGGTGGGTAGGAAATCGATTGTCGCTACCAGTTCTGCAGATTCGGAGCCCGCTGGAATCTGTCCCGGAAGCCGCATAATACAGGGCACCCGACATCCTCCTTCCCACATGGTTCCCTTGCCTTCCCTGAGCGGTAAAGCAGAGCCCCCGTGATTACCGAAGTTAAGCCAGGGACCATTGTCACTTGTGAAGATCACAAGGGTGTTCTGCGTCAATCCCGCTTTCTCTAGAGCGGCCAGGACTTCGCCAGTCGACGCATCGATTTCCTCGATAACATCTCCATAGGGCCCGTATTCTGTCTTTCCTTTGAATTCCTTGGAAGCTCCAAGCGGAACGTGAGGCATAGAGTGGGCGAGCTCAAGAAAGAACGGCTGCTTGCCCGCCGCTCGCTCGATGAAGGCTAGCGCGCGATCAGTGTAGCGGCGCGTGAGCGATGCTTGCCCGTCGAGATCGGTGATGTATTGCACCTCGGCTTCGCTGTCCATTAACGGCAGGGGCGGATACTTCGTCTTCCAGTGCTTCTCCCCCACGCTGTTCCCATCGTAGTCCACCGGCCACATATCATTTGAGTAGGGCAATCCAAACCACTCGTCATAGCCATGGTGCGTCGGTAGGAAGGGCTCTTGGTGGCCGAGATGCCATTTGCCAACGAAGCAGGTCGCATAGCCCTGCTCCTTGAGTAACTCCGCTAGGGTCTCCTCCGAGTCGTGCAAACCGATCTCCGACCAGGGCATCAACGCGTGTAGCATGCCTATTCGGTTCGGAAAGCAACCCGTACGAATCGAAGCACGTGAAGCGCTGCAAACCGCTTGAGAAACGTAGAAGTTCGTCAAGCGCACCCCCTCGCTCGCCAGCCTGTCGATGTGCGGCGTCTCGAAACCGGTTGCGCCATAGACGCCGAGATCGGCATAGCCCTGATCATCGGTGTAGATCAAGACGACGTTGGGGCGTTGTGCGGTTTCTTGCGTAGGCGCAAGAAGCCCCAAAGGAATAACCAGCAAGAGGGCAGCGATCACTCCTCGCCTCCTTCTTGTACGCCGTACAAAGCTGCCAAGCGTTCGAGTCGATTCTTCATATCGCTTTGCACTTCCGAATACTCGGGATCTCCATACTGGTTCTTCAACTCCAGTGGATCCGTCTCAAGGTCGTAGAGTTCCCATTCGTCCAGCCGATGTATGTGCATCAACTTGTAGCGCTCCGTGCGTACGCCACGGTGCGGTTCCACCGCATGGATGCCTTCCTCGAAGTACTCGTAGTACACTTCGTCGCGCCAATCAGCGGGCTCCTTGCCGTGCAACAACGGGAGTAAGCTTCTCCCCTGCATCTCAGCCGGTATCTCAACTTGAGCGGCTTCAAGAAAGGTCTCTGCGAAGTCAATGTTCTGCACCAAGGCCACGTTACGCGATCCCGCCGCCGTCACTCCCGGCCAACGCACGATGAAGGGCATGCGTAGCGCTGGTTCATACATCCAACGCTTGTCGTACCAACCGTGCTCGCCCAAGAAGAAACCCTGGTCCGAGCTATAGACAACGATCGTGTTCTCCGCCAAGCCGCTCTTTTCCAAGTAGTCCAGAATGCGGCCCACACTGTCATCGACAGAAGCGATGCAACGCAGGTAGTTCTTGATGTAGCGCTGGTATTTCCAACGGATGAGCTCTCGTCCTTCAAGTCCAGCCGCGTAGAACTCTGCATTCTCCTGGTCGAAGGCTTCGTCCCAAGCGGCGCGCTGCTTGGGTGTCATGCGATCCGTGATGCCCTGGGCCCAGCGATCAGGCCCTTCTAGCTCTGCGTTCTTATCCAGTGGCGGCACTTGCAAGTCGTAGTGCATGTACATATGCCGGTCGATTTCCATCTCTTGCATACCTGCAGCTGCGCTACGCGTTGCATAGTCGTCGAAGAGCGTTGCTGGTTCAGGAATAGTCTCCCCATCAAAGTCATTGAGATGGTCTGGTCCCGGAAGCCAGGTGCGATGGGGCGCCTTCTGCTGGCACATCAGCAGAAAGGGCTTCTCAGAGGCTCTGCCATTCTCTAACCATTCGAGCGCCAAGTCGGTGGTGATGTCGGTCACATACCCTTCGTAGGTCCGCTTGCCTTCAGCGCTCAAGAAATCCGGTTGGTAGTACTGGCCTTGCCCGGGCAGGACCTCCCAGTAATCGAAGCCTGTCGGATCAGACTTCAGATGCCACTTGCCGACCATTGCGGTGGCGTAGTTCGCGTCCTGCAGGAGTTTCGGAAAGGTCACCTGTTCGCCATCAAATACATCCCCGTTGTCGAGCACGCCGTTCTCTGTGCTGTGCTTTCCCGTCAGAATCACTGCACGACTTGGCGCACAGATCGAGTTGGTGCAAAAGACTTGCTCGAATAAGAGCCCTTCACTCGCAAGACGATCAAGATTGGGTGTCGTGTTGATTTTCGAACCATAGGCGCTGATAGCAGCCGTCGAATGGTCATCGGTGAAGATGAAAACGATGTTGGGTCGTGGCGTGCGTTCAGGCACGGATGGCGTGCTGGCGCATGCCAGCAAGAAGAGAGGGAGAAGCAAGTGTGGGTTCTTCATAATCAGACCATCGTGAGGGCGAGGGAAGGTGCCGGAAGACGGCCGTACCGCCGTCTTCCAGCACTGCGCAGTCTAACGAAAGAAATCCCGATCCGGCCCTTGCGCAAAGTATCAGAGTCTGCGACTTTAGGTTCATGCTGACCATACGCCTCGATTCCGACGTGCCCCTCGTAGATCAATTGGTGAGTGGCATCCGAACGGAGATCGCTGCAGAGCGCTTAGCCCCGGGAGCGGAGTTACCCCCCGTTCGGCAATTAGCGGCTGATTTGGGCATTAATCTCAACACGGTGGCTCGCGCTTATCGAGTCCTTCAACACAGCGGATTGGTCCATTCGGCGCGCGGACGCGGGACCCGAGTCACATCCGATCGCGAGCTAACAGGCGAAGCAAAACGAAGTCTAAAGGAACGCTTGGGTGAGGGAGCTCGCACTCTTTTCGCCGACGCCAAGCTCGGCGGACTAAGCCTCGAAGAGGCAAAGGCCTTGATGGCCCGTGAGTTGAAATCAGTTTGGGTATCCCCCGCACGCAAGGCCTAGGAAACCGACTACAGAAGAAAGAACCATGAACCTCTACGAATTGATCTTCACGCCGTCGATGCTGATTTTTCCGATCGTCTTCGTGCAGTTCTACAAACCCTTGCCCGGAGCGCAGGTCGACCTGGGACAGGTCTCGCGCTTACGGCTCCGACTTCGGTTGGGTACTGCCGCCGCGTTGATTGGCTATTTCACGCTCTACTTTCTGCGAAGCACGGGTCACATGGCCTGGTGGGAGAGCCTTCCGAAAATCACAACACTCGGCATGGCCGCCGACAAGATGATGTGGATGGGCTTTTTCCCGCTCTGGTTTGCAGTTGCGATGCCTCTACTTCGTGCCAGTCGACCCGAATCCTTCTCCACTTTCGTCAATCAGAAAGGAGAGCCGAGGCAATCGCGAAGTGCGAGCTTGGCACCGCGTGCGACAAGTTCAAGCCTACCGAATTCTGCGGGGCTTCTATTCGTAATGCTTTGGCTTACGGGGGCGGGCTTGACTGCCTTCTTCTTGTGGCAGCGTCATGCGCAGTTGCAGGCAGCCAGTTCGCCCTATTGGATTCTGGTAGCAGTCGGCCTCTCCTCCGCGCTAATCCCCGTGTTCTTGTTTCCGATCACGAAGCGAATGCTAGGCCAGGAAGCGGAACCAATGGATGAGAAGAACTCTCCTGATCTAACGCTTGCCTACGCGGCCCTGCGCACAACCAAAGAACGGGGCTTCTTCTTGTTCTTGCTCGTCATGGAGTGCCTGCCCCTTGCAATGGCCGTCTTGGCTGTGAGTGTTCAACTGGATAGCAGCATGGTCGCCATTTCCGGAAGTGTTGTGGGCTCCCTCGTGGGTATCGCGGGCGCTGCTTTTGGCGTCACAATGAGCGTTCGTCGCACGCAGATCTCTCGAATGCTGAGCGAGCTGACCTAAGAGCTCAGCGGCGTCCGAATTCGCCTCGAGTGCTATACTTCCGCGATGCTACGAATTCCCTTGCTCGTATTTCTCATCTTCGGATTCCTCGCTCCCCAACAAGTTCCCGCCCCACGAGAGGTGACGTGCACGAACTGTGTAGGAGAGGGTTCCTTTCAACAAAAGTGCCCTATCTGTGAGGGCAAGAAGAAAGGCCCCTGCCCTGAATGTGCGGTTGATACCTCCGCGATTTCCTTCAAGCACATCGTTGATGTCACCGCCCTCACCGATCTGGATCTCAGTAAGAAGATTGCCAATTCGCATGAGGAAGTAACCAAGGCGATTGAGACTTTCTCGAAGGTCATGGGTGGCGTGAAGCACCTGGTCAAGATTGGTTACACGGCTTGTCCGGCGAACTGCGTTGGTGGGGTGTCCGTCCTCTTTCGCGGGCACGCTTGCAAGGTTTGCAAGGGAAAGGGCGCGTTGAAATGCTCGACATGCAAGGGCAAGGGTCAGTCATACTGCACCCTATGCCGCAAGACAGGCAAGTTAGTGTTCACTTGTCCGGAATGCGTCGGCGCAGGCAAAGCCAACGATCCGCTTCTGCGAACGGTCTCAGCCGACACTTGTCCATGGTGTCTCGATGCATCTTGGCTGGCTTGTCATAGCTGTGATGAAGAGGGTCATGGCGAGAGTGTGTGCCGTACTTGCCGAGGTGAAGGGCAGCTATCTTGTCGAACTTGCAAGGGTTCGAGAAAGAGGTCCTGCAACAAGTGCATGGGAACCGGCGACCTCTCCTTGTCTAACAACCCCAAGTCAAGGATTTGCGACAAGTGCAAGAAGAAGGGCACACTCCCTTGCGTCGATTGCGAAAAGGGATACATCGATTGCGGCGTCTGCCAAGGAACTGGGCAAAGAAGCGGAGCCTGCTACTACTGCTTGGGAGAAAAGAAAGCCCTCTGCGGAGGATGTTTGGATGGCGCTTCCACGGCTTGGGTAGCCGCTGCCAAACGCCTAAGCCAGGGTGGAAAATTCGAGGAGGCCAGCGCCCACTTGGTTGTGGCTATCGAACGAGCCGAGAATAGGAAGGAGAAGCACCTCGCGGCCTTGGCGGGCGATAAGGACCGTATGAAGGATCTCAAGCGCAAGCTGGATGCACAGGTCCGGGCCCTGCGCAAGGAACAAGTCGAAGCCCAGAAGCTAGCGGAACAGTAGCTGGCTATCAGGCCGAGCGCGTTTTTCTCTTCCTGCGTGAAAGGTAGGGAAGCGCAAGTAAGTAGAGCCCTGTACACCAAAGGCCAAATAGAATCAGCGCCGAGGGCAGGAAAATGAACAGCTTCACCTTGTCATGGATGAAGGTCCCATCATGCAGGCTCTCGATCAAATCTGAGCGCCTGTAAGCCGTCTGAAGCACCTCGCCCGAACCACCGTCGATTTGAATCTCCCAGCGATTCGCCGCCCGCACTTTTAGAAGTCGCGCGGTTGGGCGAACATCGATTCGCTCAACATCTCCCCAATCTTCAATATCCGCTTCGGGCACTGTGCGACAGACCGCAAGGATTTCATCGAAGCCGAGTGCCAGCTCAACACCGCTGCCGAGCTGAGTTGGAGGCTGTACCCAACTGAGTTGCTTCTTGAGGAGCAACAGCGTCCCAGTTGCCAGTACCACGAGGAGCGGCAGTGCGATTATGACCGAACCCCAACGGTGTAGGGTTCGGATCCACTTAGAGAACGACATTTGCATAGCCTATCGATAGAGAGATCGCATTCCAACGAGACGGTCGGCACTGATCGCTTATTGCGAATCACTGCCGACCAATACATGAGGAATTCTGAACCTAGCGTCCTGATTCAGCCACGAACTTGTGCCAGGCCTCAAACTCAGCACTTCGACCGCAGCGACTGCAAGCGCTGAAGAGCCGCGCAATCCGCTCTCCTGCGCGCCCCCCGAGCTACTGGTCCAGCTCGTTCAGTCGCTCGAGAGCCTCGCGCGCCGCCTTTTGCACACCCTCGTCTTTCGAGCGTAGCTGCTCGATGATGAGTGGAAAAGTTTCCACGGCTTTCATGGTAGCCAAGGCGCGCAAGGCCTCGATGCGCACGGACGAGTCCTCGTCATTCAGTAGAGAAACGAGTTGATCGACCGCGCCACCGCGTTCGAGATTTCCGGCTCTGCGCGTGAAGAAGCTCTCCTCTGCTAGGAGAAATCCATGAATGACTTCGACCGAATGACTGCAGGTCTGGCGTAGTCCAGCTGTCGGCATACTGCGCGCGGCTTCCAGAAGAACCTCCCCTGCTTCCTCGGAGAGATATTCAGTCATCGCCAGGATGGCACAGGAGATGAGTTCTTCGCGACTCGCTGAGTTCGTTACCCAAGTTGATTGAAGACAATCTCTCAGGAGATCAAACCAGGCCGGTCCCCTGGCGGTCCCTAATGCTTCTGCCAGATCGAGTGTTCCCCGTATATCACGATGCAACAAGTCTGAAACTCGAGCCACATCCGCCGGCGTAGGATTCTCGGTAACGATCAACGAACGCAGTGCGTTGCCGACTGCCTCATCAACGCCTTCTATCCCGCGGAAGGCTTGCGACTCGAATCTGTCGAGGATGCTTCGAGCGAGGGCTGGCGAAACATAGCTACTCGAGGGCAGCAAGCGAGCGATCACACGATCGTCAATTCCTCTCGGTTCGGTTTTCCCAGCTGCGAGTAGTTCTCTAAGGAACTCAGGCCATTGTTCCCGGGGAATGCTTGCGCGCAGAGAAGACAGGGGGTTGCTAAGCAAATCCCACTGTTCAGCGTCCAGATCCCTAAACGAGGCCAAGGTCGGCAGAATGAGATCGCGCCCCACATCAAAGTTGACGGAAACCAAACTACTCAAGCAAGCAGCTCGCGCGAACGCGACGATCGTCCGCGACTGTGCCAGATCGACAAGAACTTGTTGGCGCGAAGCGGACAATTCAATGTTAGTCGGACAGAGTCGGCGGATATAGAGGATGCAATCGGCATCCCAATCTGTCCTGTCGCAAGTCAGACGCAAGAAGGGATCGATCAAGGCATCGAGCTCAGCTGAATCAAAGAAAGACTCCGACTGGCCTCTCTCGAACATCTTATAGAGAATTCCCAAGAGCACGGGATCTTCTTGAGAGACAGCTGCAGACATCAAGATCGGAAGCGCGTCGACCAAAGTCACGAAACTCTTGTAGAGGATGGCTCGATCATCAGGATCAAGCGATTCTACGATTGAGAAAGTGGGATGATCGAGACGCTTTCGTAGAAGATCAAACATGAAAGGCATGCTCTCAGCTCTGTACCCATTGACTAATCTCAAGTCGACAGCGTGCAAGACGTCGTGCTCGGTGCTATCCGCCAGTTGTACTAGCAATTCCGTCAAGTGCTCAACGCCTAATAGGTCCTCCTCGCTGCGCGCTAGGACCAAGCGATTCTCCACATCCGGGTCCGCGCAAAGCGACATGCGGATGGCGTGACCAATGTCCGGCGCATCGGCAATGAGCATGATCCGTGCAACGGTTCGACGAACAGCAACTTCCTGATCTGTAGCCAACTGATGCAGCGCCTCGGCATCCATGGCAGAAAGAGGTTCAAGCCTAAGGACTCCCCGCAATCTAGTTCGATCACTGCGATTATGCAGATCCAGTTCAATCGCTTCGGCAAAAGCCAAGCGTCGCTTGCTTACGGTGTCATCCACGAAGGGGCGAAGAGTTTCATATCCACTGCGTTCCTGAGCCATCCTCAGCGCCGAACTTGACAGCTCTGGTCCGCCGCGGCGAATCAGCATTTGCAAGAGTTCCGCGACAGGCCTTAGATTCTTCCTCTCCTCGAACGCCCCATAGGCTGCGCTGCGCAGATCAACATCTTCACTCTCCCAGGAATTCAGGATCACTTCCGGGAGGATATGTGACTTGTAACCCGCCGCCCGCAAGTCAACCGCCGTTTTCAACGCCGAGGGAGCGATGGCTGGCTGCCGTAACATTCGGTCGACAACTTCACCCCACTCCCGCGCAATGAGGGAACGATTGCCTGGTGAAATTCGGCTCGAATCAAAAGAGACCTTGTTCAGGATCACAAGCAAACGCAATGACCAAGCGGCCCCCCCCCGCTCTATACCTTCCATTGCAATACGAGCTGTGCGCATTGGGGAGAGATTGTACAGATACTTCAACGGGTCCTTATCAGGTCTCGGATCAGCGGAGGGTGTCGTGATGGAATGGCGGGCTAAGCTCTCCAATGCGGGTAAGGCGCTAACACCAAGAGTTGTGACCGCAGAGGTAGATCCCGTTTGAAGGTACTTCTGGACTGTGACCACCATCGGATCGTCTAAGGGAAGGCCGGCAGGCTCGACGACGCCTTTCTGTTCCTCGCGTTCTGTACGCAGGTCCTTGATGTCAATGCGCAACTGCCCGAGGCGCGAGTCTTTCCGCAGGTGCTCCTGTTCTAGTCTGTGGCGTTCTGCACTCGTTTCCACGAGTTGCATTCCATCAAGTTCGTACTCCTGCGATGGATCCAAGAACAAGTAATGCGTAGCCATCCAAGCTGCGCCCAAGTCATCTTGCTCTAGCGCCAAGCGCGTGCGACTGACGGCCATTGAGATCAACTGATCCCACTGCCCTTCGTAGGCAGTAGCGCTCGCGCCGAGCACCCAAAGTTGTCGCGAGGCGGCCCACGCCGCGTCGAAATCGCGGGCGACCTTGGCCACCATATAGGACCTGGTCAACTCTTGGCGTCGCAGGACTCGGGCGTCTTGGTCAAGCGCCGTGCCACCTGTCGATGACAGGCTAGGCGGCAATTGCGTCCTTTCTTGAGCACTCTCGCTTTGCGCCCCGGCACCAATCGCGAGCTGAATCGCAAACGCGAATCCAAGCGCGGCTTTCGCTATCCACAATTGGGGCATGTCAGTCTTATTCATGATCTTCACTCACTCGGTTAGTTCTCTTCTGGAGCCGCGTGCCCCATCTATCGCCAATCTACGACCGAGTCAGGCGCGACCCGTCAGCAGGCGATCAGTTCCCTGTCAACAATTCGTCAAGGGAGCCCGTCCCCAGCTCGCATGAACTTGTAGCCGACCCCGTGAACCGTAAGGAGATGCTTGGGCTTGTCCGGTTCCAGCTCAATTTTGCGCCGGAGTTTCAAGACGTGCATATCCACCGTGCGCTGAGTCGGAAATTCATCGCGACCCCAAACATCATCCAGCAAACGCGCACGCTCCAAGACCTCGCCCTCGTGATCGAGGAAGTAGCGCAGGAGGTCGAGCTCCTTGCGAGAGAGACCGTTCGGAACGCCCTTGTGTTCGAGACTGTAGCCAGCGAAGTCGACGACGACTTCGCCAAAGCGCGCCAAGCCTCCGCGTTCGAGCCCCGGCGTTTTCCCTTCCACGCGTCGCAAGTGTCCACGGATGCGCAGAAGCAACTCGCGCATCGAAAAGGGCTTGACAACGTAATCGTCGGCACCCACTTCGAACCCTTGCACGCGATCCCACTCTTCGCCACGTGCGGACAAAATCAAAACCGGTGAAGCCAAGCGATCTGCGCGCATACGCTTCAAGACTTGAAAACCATCGAGCTTGGGCAACATCAAGTCGAGCAGCACCAGGTCGGGCCCTTCGCTTAGAGCAAGCTCAAGCCCCTGCTCCCCGTCCGCCGCTTCGAGAACGATAAATCCCTCTGCACGCAAGGCATCGCACAATGCGGCGCGCAAGGGTTCTTCATCCTCAATGACTAAGATTCGGACAGCTTCAGTCATTGGCTCCCTCCATGGGCAATAGACAAGTGAAGAGGGCGCCACTTCCTTCCGAAGGCGTCCCAAGGACTAGAGTGCCCCCGTGAGCTTGCACCAATTCGCGCGCCATCGCCAGGCCTAGCCCCGCGCCCGGCGGCTTGCCTTTGCGTTCCTCATCCAAGCGCACGAAGGCGTCGAAGACCTTGGAGCGCTGGGCTGCAGGAATGCCCGATCCATGATCGCGCACTTCAAAACAAAGCGCGCCTTGCCGCACGCCCAATGAAACCTCGACGGGTTCCGCGCCATGCTTGAGCGCGTTGTCGACCAGGTTATCGAACACTCGCCGCAACGCCGAAGAGTCGCCAACCATATTGGCAGGCAGGTCGTTCCATACGAAGCTTAGCTGCAGACCAAAGCGGCGCGCTAAGTCGTCAAAGCTCTCGCGTAACTCGATAACCCACGGTTCGAGTTCAAAGTCCATAGTGATCGTCTTCGGTCGCTCCCCATGTTCGATGGCAGAGAAGTCTAGGACCTCGTCCACCATGCGCCGCAGACGCGCGCCCTCTGAGCGAATCTTCGAGTGGTAGATCGCGACGCGCTTCTCATCCTGCACACGCCCCGACTCCAAATTCTCAGCCATCAACAGGATCGATGCCAAGGGTGTGCGAAGGTCGTGCGACACGTTGGCAATGAAACGTGAACGTAGCTCCCCGAGAGAGCGCACGCGACGCAAGGTGAAAAAGGTCGCGCCCCCAGCCAGAGCGACGGCCAAAGCCGCAGCAAGGAGTGCCGCGCGTGCGATCATGGCGCGCTGGTATTCAGTGCTTCCTAATCCTTCTGGCCCTGTATTCATTAAGTAGAAGCCAACCCCGTCGCCCCGCTCCGCGACAGAACCAAAGAACACCCTGTGGGCAGGACTCCCACTAGATTCGAGCAATACCTCATAGCCCTCCCCGAGCGCTTTTGTTCGACGCGCGTGATCTTGCAATCGCTCGGCACAAGCCTGGGGATCTACGAAGTGTCCGATCCAACCATCTGACTGATCGTCAGGACCCTGCGCGAACCAACCAAGCGGCGTCTTACGAACTGTCCAGCGGCGCACCCCGTACGCTTCTTCCGCAATCCCGATCGGTTCAATGTGTTCGAAGAGCCCGCGCACAGCCTCGCGTTGCTCCACTTTCTGGAGGGGGTTCACGTGATCGGGCGACATGCCAACGAGTAGCTGTCGTAGGGCAACGACCTGTTCGTCTTCCCGCACGCGTACGCCATCCTCGAATGAAGTCACTCGCGTCTTCATTCCATCGAAGGCTAAGCGGTCGGCGAGCCAGGCCTCAATCGCTCGCGACAGGAGCGAGCTAGCTTCCGATTCCGCCATCCCCCTCCCAAGCGCCAAGGTCCCCAGCAAGAGCATCGGTACCCCATCCTCAACCGCATCCCAATCCACCTCGCTCAAGAGCCCATTCATGTTCTGGTGTGCCGCGGCGCTATCGCCGCTAGCCAGGGCTAGTTGAAGAGCGCGCAAGTAGCCCCGCCCGCGGCGTTCGCTCGAGACCTTCGGTAAGCGCAAAGCCTCTTCCACCCAAGCCCGCGCGCGTTCGAGATCCTGGTCTAGCAGTTCGGCGTGGGTCGCTTGCATCAGGTCCAAGTCGAAGGCCAAGTCCATCGCCCCTGCCGCCCCTGGACTGCTCGGCTGCGGCGCTGGCGCTAACGGCTCTTGCCAATGAAAGACATCCCCAAAGGGCTTGGCGGGCGCTCCTTCCAAAAGCAGGCTTTGCCAAGCCGTATGGAGTCTCTCGCCAGCACGTTCAACTTCATCTCGTTCAGCGAGCTGCGCTGCATGCTTCGGATCGGCTATAGGCGAAGCCGCTGCGAAGCACAAGAGCACCACCGAGAGCAGCGTGGCGCCTACTACTGCCCACTCAGCCCAAGCCAACTGTCCAAAGCCCTTACGGATCATACAGCTAGTTTAGGGGCTCTTCGCTCGCGCTTGTCAACGGTGTGTCAACCGGCCCCAGTTCGTTGCTCCACTCCGACAGTGTTCGCGGCTCTCGTCCCTTCCTCGCCTATGGCAGGCACACCCTGAAAGCTTGAATAGCGACATCTCGATCCATGATTCCCGGGCGTCCGCCATAGGGAAGACCCGCTCAGAACCGGCGTTTCACTGGCGAAACATCGCTCGTCGAGTCCCGCAGGCCGCGCTCTTCTTGGGCCAAAAAGTTCAAGAAATGTAGCTACCGACAATGGATTGACCTTTGCGTGAAATCCCGCGAGCGAACTTCCCAATATGTCTCCTATGAAATCCATGGTCGCATTGATGTCCCTTATGGCTCTCGTAGCCGCACCAAAACTATCGACCGCCGATCTTGATGCGCAGTCGCGCGCGAGAATAATCGCGGGCATCGAAACGGAGATGAACGCGAACTACGTCTTCCCCGACGTTGCGAAGAAATGCGCAAGTCACCTGCAGGCGGAGCTGAAAGCGGGCAAGTACGATTCAATCGATAGCCCAGGTATCTTTGCCGAGGCGCTCTCCCAGGCCTTGCGGAGTATTAGCAAAGACAAGCACATCCGCGTCAGATATTACCCGGAACGTGTAGAGGTTCAACGCGATGACCCACGCCTGGCTCGTCAGCAAGAGTTGGACAGTATGCGGCGCAGCAACTATGGCTTCGAGAGCGTTGAACATCTTGAAGGGAATATCGGCTACCTGGATCTGCGAGCCTTTTCCGATCCAACCCTTGGCAGGGAAACTGCGGCTGCCGCCATGGGGTTCTTGGCAAATAGCGAGGCCATCATCTTCGACGTAAGGCGCAACGGAGGCGGTAGCCCGGAGATGGTTCAATTCATCTGCAGTTACCTCTTCGAAGAGCGGACGCATCTCAACAGTCTGTATTTCCGAGCATCGGATCGAACCGAGGATTTTTGGACCCTTGATCAGTTGCCCGGCAAGCGCATGCCCGACGTCCCGGTCTATGTATTGACGAGTCAGTACACGTTCTCTGCCGCCGAAGAGTTCAGCTACAACCTGCAAACACAAGGCCGCGCGACTCTCATCGGCGAGACAACCGGTGGCGGCGCAAACCCCGGCGGGACAATTCCCATCGGAGATGGATTCATGATGTTCCTCCCCACCGGTCGCGCCATCAACCCCATCACTGGAACCAATTGGGAAGGTGTCGGCGTCAAGCCGGACATCGAGGTGGCTAGCAGCAAGGCATTGGAAAAGGCGATCGCCGATGCGCGCGATGCCATCAGAGACTTTCGCGAATACAAGGCTGAAGAGCAGGCGATCCTCTTGGATGAGATCGCTGAAGCATTGAATGCAGCAGACGACTCCTTCAAAGCAGGCGATGCACAAGAAGGCACGCAATGGATCGAAAGCGCCCTTGAACTCGGACTGGAATATGCACTCTACGATGGCCAGAGCATCGATGCTCTGGGATCTGAATTCATCGATAGCGGTAGCCTAACTACGGGGATCGCCGTGAAACAATACAACTTGGACGTGCACCAAGATTCACCGGAAGCCTGGTTCAGCCTCGGCGAGGCCTACATAGAGGGAGAGGAAAGCGGGCTCGCCTTGAGCGCTTTCCAGGGGTGCCTCAACTTAAACCCCAAGCACCAGGGCGCACTCTCGATGATTGAGCAACTGACAGGGAACTAGCTACGGCCTAGTGGCGATCCTTAGAGGAGAAGAGCCCATTCTGATCAGGGTCGAAAAGACCAAACTCCCGCGTACCCCAGGCCGTGTCGCGAACCGCTTGATGCTCAGCAAGCGCTGAGATCGCGTGACACTCATCAAATAGGGCATCAAGATCAGTGACCAGGATTCGTGCCTGCTGTCCCACAATCCCTGGGGCTTCATCCGGGTCGTGCCCCTGAAAGTGAAGCTCGACTCCCCCAAGCGCAGCTCCCGCGTAAGTGGGCTGTTCCGGCCGCTCCTGAAAGATGAGCTTGAAGCCGAGGCGCTCCACATAGAACTGGATTGTGGCGCAAACATCCTTCGCCGGCAGCACGGGAATAACCGATAGAAACTGATTCGGCATGGAATCTCCGCCGGGGTTATAGGGAAGGGCTTCAACAGCCCCCCGGATATCCTATCAAGCCGGGCGGTCTCCAAGCGTTGATTGGGCCATGGCAACAAGATCGGCGGCAACCTAGTTGCGCTGAAGCAGTCTGCTCACACCGGCTAGCTGAGCCTCGGATCGTTCCTCCGTATTGAAATCCTCACCAATGACGACCACTAAGACGCAGGGAGAGCTGGGGCTCGAGCGAGAATTAGCGAGTCGGTCGGATAAGCATCTGAACGCCCCTTCGCCTCTACGGCGAGGGGGCGTCCTTTTTTAATTACCCATTACGGCTGCTGGCGATGCAAGACAGCAGGCGGCGCAATGCCCTCGTCCTGGAAGGCCTGCATGACTCGCAAGGTGATGTCGGTTGAGTAAGCCTTCTCATACTGCGTGTCGAGTACATAGGCCTTCACAACCAATCGAAGAGCGATGTAAGAGTCGACGATGACCTGGTCGACCACGACTACAATCGGACGCGGGAGATGAATGAACCGGCTCGTAACCGTAGCCTCTTCCGCAAGCTCGACGGCGCGATTCACATTTTGATCGAGACCAATATGAAAGGTCACTGCGACCTGCATCTCAAGCGCGCCGTAGTTTCCGCTCGAACTGATCTCTGTTAGGAAGAGGTTGTTCGGCACGGTGATCGTGTTGTCGTCCAGGGTCTGCAACTTCACAGACCGCAAGCCGATCATTGTGACATCCCCGTAGTGCCCGCCGAATTCCACTCGATCCCCGACTTGGAAAGGCCGGTCAAAGAGAATCAGGATGCGGAACCTGTCAGCAACATTGAGACACATCCGTGTCGAATTTAGTGGAGAACGAGCTCCATTGAACTGCTCTCTTTCGGTGGGTTGATCCACGCCGCATGGGGCGCCTGCTGCGGCCGAGGCGGACCGTGGACGAACATCTCCGGATGCGCATGGTAAGCGGCCGTGAGCACCGCGTGGCGCGCAGCCAGGATCTCAGCCGCGCGACCGTAGTGGACGGACTCGGGCGTCAGCATGCTGATGCCACTGTGACGATGTTCGGTGTTGTACCAGTCGAAGAAGGTGGCGCAGAAAGCCCTGGCGTCCTGGACACATCCGAACGAGCCGGGGAAAGCCGGGCAGTACTTGAGCGTTCTGAACTGACTCTCGGAGTACGGATTGTCGTTCGAAACATGGGGGCGACTGTGCGTCTTCGTGGCTCCAAGGTCCGCCAATAGATGGGCGACACGCTTGGACCTCATCGACGACCCACGGTCCGCATGCAGTGTGAGCTGGCATTCGGGGATGGACTGCTTCTTGCAACTCTCCGAGATCAAGCGCTCAGCGAGCAGCGCGCTCTCGCGCTCCGCCACCATCCATCCGACGACGTACCGGCTGAAGATGTCCAGGATGACGTAGAGGTGAAAGTAGCTCCACTTGACGGGTCCCTTCAACTTGGTGATGTCCCAGGACCAGACTTGATTCGGTGCAGTGGCCAGGAGTTCGGGCTTGGTGTAGTTTGAATGGCGGAGCTGATCGCGTCGCTCGCGCACTTCAATTGAGTCGCCAAGGATGCGATACATCGTGCGCACGGAGCACAGGCACGTGCCTTCGTCCAGAAGCGTGGCGTGCACCTCGGCAGGCGCTTTATCCACGAACCGGTGGGAATGCAGGGTTTCAAGCACCTTGTCGCGAAGCGCTGAAGGCAGCTTGCGCGGCGATGGTTTCCTCGGACGAACGGGGCGTGGAGTCTCTCTCCGCCGTCTGTGCCCACAATACAGAGCCACAATACAGAGCCAGGCACCTTGTTGTTGATCCTCAACAACAAGGTGCCTGGCTCTGTATTGAGGTGCCTGGCTCTGTATTGTGGCTCTGTATTGTGTAGCTTGACGACGCCACTCGGCCAGCAGGGACGAGTACAGGCCCTCGCGTCGCAACAGGGCGCCGATCTCGCCGGGCTGCGAACATTGGTCAGCCTCCCGGACGATGCGCTGCTTGTACTCGGCGGTGAATCTTCGGCGTCGGGCGGTTGCGGCGACCTCGGGGTTTGGTGGGCTTCGGTCCACCCCCAGCTCGGCGGAGCCGTTGATTGCCCCTCCGGCTCTCTCGGTCTCGCTACGCTCGGTCTCGATCGCCTGCGAGGCAATCAACGGCTCGTCCCGGCCTTCGCCGGGGGGCTTGTTCTCGTGTTCCGTGGTCATGTGCAGTCACTCTACGCCCTCCAGTAATTAGCAGGGGGATTGTGTCTCACGCATGTTGGCAGAGAGGGACGGCTCGTGAAACGACCGTGCGGGTCATCCAACGAGGCGCGGAAACTGAACAGTGCTCAAGTGGTAAGTGAGTGACTTCTCTTCAAGAGCCCACAGAGGATAGGTGCCCGACAATGCCTCGGCAATCATCAAGCGAGTCGCGTTCAAACGGCTTGCAGGCCGAATCTCCCCAACGAGGCTTATTCGAATCGAAAAATCCGCATGCGCAGCCATCTTCTGCCCAGAGTACCTACGGACAGCTAAGACCCAGGCTTGCTTGTTTTCTACTACACAGCTTGCTCACCAGTGATTGCCGAGCGCCAACTCGTCTCCCGACAAGAACTACGGTCGTGATTGTGAGCAAGGGCTAACCGAGATTGACCTGTCGTCGATCCGGAGTGATCTCACCTGCTGGCCAAGAATCCCACATTGTTGGCCGCGCTACTCAATTCCTGCTCCCAAGTACTGGGCGCCCACCCTATCTTCTACCACTTCAACGGAGTTCTAAGAGATTGCACCTTTCACTCAATCCCCACCACGCTTGGGCTCGAGCGAGATGCAGAGTTGGTTTCCTTGCAATGGATAGCTCATTTGAAAGCGGTAGCAACGAAACTCATCGGATGCCCAGCCGAGCTTACCGAAAGCATAATCGAGCAACTCTAGATAGCGCGGGAACCCTGCGCAGCGGCGGAGGCCGGGCAGGCTACCGAGGTCTTCAATCTCATCGCAGATGCGCTGCAAGTCCACTTCACGTTCAGGGACACCCGCCTGTGCTGGGCCGCGCAATGTTGTGTCATAGACAAGCAACTTGGCCTCGCGATCCGCGTACACATCCTTGTGAATCAACAAGTCGAAGAGCATTGCACGCGAGGGCGTCCCGGGAATCTGATAGAAGTAGGGATTCGCCAAACCTAAGTCCACGGGAACCAATGCGAGCTCGTGCCGGTTGACTTCGGCGATCACAAAGTCGACGCTCGATTCCGGGCCGAAACCAGTGTCACCTAAGAGGTACTGAAGCTCTCCCCCGTAGCGTTTGGTCTTTAGCGGTGCGGGCGCGCGCGTACAGAATTGATCCAGACGCACCGATGCCGTTCCATCCCAAACAGCTTGATCATCGAGGGTCCGAGGACTCGGTAGACTCCCAAGCTCCGCCACCTCATCCTCATCACGCGGCCGATCGCGAAGAGTCCCGAACTGAACGACCGAATCCGGACGAATCCTGTCGAGCCCCAAACTCCCTTGGATCGAAAGTAGGTCGAGCTTGCCCTTCTTCTCCGAGGGAGCCAGGATGACGGCCGCCAGATCTAAATCGCAACTAACGCCCTTGAGTTCACTGATAGCCTTGTAGGCAGCTTGCCTCCGCCGTACCTCAAACTCACGGCGACCATCGGGAAGCCAGTCCGTCAACATGGCTTTCAAGCTCGTGCGTCTGCCTGCGTTGACGCGGATCAATTGCTCGAAGTTATCTACAGCCACTCGCGCTGCTTCCTGACGATCCTGGGGAACCCCCTGAGCTCCGGCGGCTTCGATTACTTTGCGTAGCGGCACGGTGCCTGGAATCTGATCGACCACGGCCACCGGATCCGCGAGGACCACGGCTCGAATCAATCGACTGGCGGTCACCACGTTGATCCCCAAAAGGTCGGAGAGCGCCTGTGGACCAGAAAAACGGGCAGATAGACTCCCTAGAAGGGCCGAGAAAGCACCAGCAAGATCGATTCCAGTGACTTCAACCTGCTCGCGCAAGCTTGCCCCCGCAATTGTTGCAGGAGCAGGAATAGGGTTCGTTCGTTGGTGCTCACTCATGACGCACAAACATAAGCAGTTCCACCCGCGATTTGAATCTCGAGCTCTCCTCGCGCTTTCCTGAAACCTCTCCCTCGTACATATTTAGGTTTGTAATCACCGCAGGTCGCCACCAAACAACCAGCGAAGACAATTCCCCGCCGTTTTTTGTAGAGATCAATATCAGTTGAAAAGCAGAAAGCACTAGCTCCTTTTCGCGCCCGGCAGCCCAAGCCCAATCTGTAGAGAACGGAGATCACCGCAACTGACATATGGAATCCGGCGGCACCTACAACGGAGTCACAATCCTGTCCGCTCTAGGCACGTATTCGGTCACAGGTTGAAACCCCGGGGCCATGATGTCTTGCATCCAGTCCGAACCCGGCCCGTTC
Organism: Planctomycetota bacterium; assembly: GCA_047639675.1. Classification (GTDB taxonomy): domain Bacteria; phylum Planctomycetota; class UBA1135; order UBA1135; genus JABACD01. The sequence continues at coordinate 83,314 of JBLIOI010000002.1, forward strand.
GTCTGGCACCTGAACTCCGGGAGCGATTTCAATAGGAAGGGCGATTTTGATGCTTACCATTTTTCAGGTATCTGAATGCAAATGAGCTGTGTGGACTCCCCTCTCCTCGGATTGCATCTGTGCATCATCCGTGCGAACTACAAAGGCACGACTCAGCTCGAAGATGAGGTCCTCGCCGCCAGTCCTAACGATCCGGTCAACGACCTCTTTGCTGGCTTTGGACCCGCACCTTTATCCGGCGTCTGAAACACGGTTCATTGGACCCCCCGGCTGGTGCGAAAACGCTACCCACAAGCTGGACCCTTTGGAGCGAGGCTGGAACGAACTCTAGCAATGACAACGCTGGCTGGAATAGCATCGTCGAAAAAGTGGACGACTTCGCATTCGTGAACGACATCCAGCGCGATGATACAGCCCTGGAACCGTTGACGTCCGCATCGACAACTCCACGACCTTGAACGGCTCCTGTGACGAGAGCGGGGTTGCCGCACTATGCAGTGACTCCGGCGCCCCCCGGCGCGGCGCAATGGAAAAAACGCCGGTGCTAACCAATGCGCAATCCTCTCCGAAAGTGGCGCACACATCGCCCTCAAGCAAAACCTCAAATTGCACGGATCAGGTCTTCCCCAACAAACCCAGCTTGTTCTTCTCGGGTACAGTCGCTTCGGGAAACGATCACGGGTCAGTGCTTGGCGATCGACAGCCCTGCCTCGCTGGCCACATCAACGCCTTCAGGTAATGGTTGCAGGCTCGAACCGGTGAGTCGCTACGATGATTGCGATCGTAGGATCACCGAGAGAAATCCTGGCTTCGACCTCTATCTTCCAACTTTGGTGCGGCGATCCAGGTAGACCGTGAGGCTCTGGTTTCTAACGACGGCGCCTCCACTTGAGCTCCGACACCAGGCGCCAAGACCGAATATCAAAACCAGTTCTGAAGCTTGAGTGGGTTCGCTCGCTCCCGCGATCGAGACCTTCTTTGTAAGGATTTACGCGGCATACTTCGTGTAGGGGTCATCCGAGGGAACCCGTTGAGAATGAACTTCTCACAACTCTCGATCTGGACGAAAGTCAGAACAGATTCGCAACGTCACTCGCCTTTGACGCCGTAATCACTGGGTAGTCGACCAACTGATATACCAGCTGGCGATTGAGCCTGGTGATGAGCTGAGGCTTGAGATAGGGCGAAAATCGGCAATCCAGGCCTAAAAACGTAACTCGCTACCTTGAGCGTCCTACTGCCACTACCTAATGTCTTGTCATCTCGGCGTAATGCCCGATGATGGATGACCCAAGATTCTCTCCTCAGATCTAACCGCGAACATCCCATGAGATTCCACCTTAAACTCGCCCTTGGCACGAGCCTCGCGCTGGGTGTAACAAGCTCTGTCTCTGCACAGATCACCACCCTCGCCTCAGAAGGCAACAATATCGCCGGAGTGGGTAACATCACCCAGTTCGACAACATCGCCATTAGCACAAACGGCGACTGGTACGCCGAAGTCCGGACTGATCATTCAGATGGCTCTGCTAACAAGGTCATCCTTAAGAATGGTTCCGTCTTCCTGCGAGAAGGCCAGGCGATGAGTGCCCCTGCTGGCGCCACGTTGAAGAAGTTCGATTCGCTTGTCACGAATGCGGTCGGAGATAGCGCACACAACTTGACCGTTACCCTCGGTTCAGACACCCAAGGTGTTTACTGGAACGACAAGTTGGTCAAAGCAGTCGGTGATGTAGTAACAGCAACCGGCTTCTCAGCTGGCGCAACCTTCAACAGCTTTGAAGAAGTGCGTATCAACAACAACAATCAGATCGCTGCGATCGTTGAAGTGGATGACTCCGCGATTGGCCTGCCGAGTGCGGCGGCCATCATCATGTGGGATCTCGATGCTGCAGGTAACGTCACCGCAGAAACAACCCTCCAGATTGAGGAGGCGCCGATCGGCTCCCTGACGGCAAACATCGACGCAATTAACCAGCTCGCGACCACTTGGGGATTCAACGATTCGGGGTCCGTGATCTATAGCATCACCATGGATACTGGATCTGGTGCAAACAACCAGGCAGTCGCACTCGATCTCAACAATATCGTTGAGGCCAGCTTCCCCTCCCCGGCTGCCGGACGTACCTGGACCGGCCTCTCCTCTGCGGAATGCTCCATCAACAACAATGGCGATTGGGTTGTCAATGGCGGCATTAGTGGTTCGACAGCAGACAACCAGCTCATTGCAAAGAACGACGTTAAGTTCGTTCAAAAGGGTGACTCGCTGACCGGAATGGGCGGCTACCTGATCACCAGCTTTAGCAACGGCCCTGTCGAGATTGCCAACAACGGTGATGTCCTTTGGTTCGGCGCCTGGGACGATCCGGACACAAGCAAGAACGAGGGTCTCTGGCTCAATCAAACCATGATCGTCCAGGAAGGCGTGACCACTGTTGGAGGCACACTCATCACCAAGCTAGTGGGTGCAATCGACGGCTATCACATGGACCCGGATGGACAGTGGATTGTTTTCGAGGCAACCCTCGCAACCGGTCTCGATGGCATTTTCCGCTTGAGCATCGGCTCTGGCGGCCAGCCCGGCAACCCGATGTGCTTCGGTGACGGAAGCGGCGGAGTTTGCCCCTGTGGAAACTTCGGCGGAACTGGACAAGGCTGCTTGAACTCCAGCGGATCCGGTGGAACCTTGGCCGCGTTTGGTGCACCGAGTGCCGCATCAAGTACTCTCAGCTTCCAGGCTGGATCCGTGGCATCCAACAAGACTTGCCTCTTGGTTTCCAACACCACCTCATCAAGCAATCCCCTTGGTGATGGTCTTGGATGCGTTGGCGGCGGCTGGGCAACTCACAACGTTTCGTTCAGTAATGGGTCGGGCAGTGTCAATTGGGGCGCCAACCAGATCTCCAGCGCTGGCTGGGTTGCTGGTCAGGAGCAGTACTTCCAAGTGATGTTCCGTGACCCCAGCGGCGCCTGCGGTATGCAGTTCAACACAACTGGCGCCTATAAGGTCACAGTCCAGCCCTAATCTCCTCGGATGATCGCGGTTCCAAGGGTGCCGCGCACTCCTCTGACACTTTTCCAAGCGGAAAGGTGCGAGGAGTGCGCGGCACCCTCCCATTTGTCACAGGTTTTTGATGAGCCTTCAACAATAGCGGGGAAGTCACTCGTAACCTCCCAACCCACTCGAAACTTCAAGCCCAACTCGTCCCTAAAGAAGCCTCCATGCTCCTAATGCGCTCCGTCCTTCCTGCATTGCTCCTCTTCGCGCAAGCGACCACGCCAAGTACCGAGGCGATACAGTCCGGCGAACTCTACGAAGAGGTCGTCTCCGTTCTCGATCGCTGGTACTACGACGAGGAGTTTAGAACACACGAACTGCCAAGCCTCGCCTCGCAACTAAGAGAGCGCGCGCACCAAGCTCAGAACAGCAAAGCTGAGCGCGCCGTGATCAAAGAGCTTCTCGCCCAGATTCCCTCGAGCCACTTGGCGCTCATCAGCATGGAAACCTACAAGCGTGTGGGAGCAGAATTAGCCAGCAAGCCCATACCGACTTTCGGCCTGCAACTGATCAACCTCCAAGGTCACTTCTACGCAACATGGGTCTATGAGGGCGGGCCAGCAGAGCTAGCCGGCGTTAAGCGAGGAGATGAAGTGTTGAGCATTGATGGAGTCTCGCCTGCCCAGAGCAGTGTGTTGGATTGGAGCACAGACGACGCTTCCCTGCCCGATGCGGAGATTCATGATCTGCACGCGAAGGATGGCGACAGCATCCAACTGCAACTCCTACGCTCCACGGGCATTGAATTAACCGCAAGTATTGAGTGCGCTTCCTACTGTGGTGCCCAAGCCTCTGAAGCAAGCGTACGCATTGTCGAGAGAAACGGACAGAAGCTAGGCTATGTGCACTTTTGGTACATGGCCTTCGACACGCCCTCCGCTCTGTTGGAGCGCGTCCTGACCGAAGACTTCGCTGAATGCGACGGCTTGATTCTCGACTTGCGCGGACGCGGCGGCTCGGCAATTGAGTGCGTGCGCATCAAAGCTCTACTCAACCTTGAAAGCGGCAAGTGGAAACGCCCACTCGTTACGCTCATCGACCGATCAACGCGCAGCGCCAAGGAAGTCATCGCGCTGGAAATCAAGCAAGAGAAGGTCGGAAAGCTCGTAGGTGAGAGAACGGCCGGGGCTGTGATCCCGGCCTCCTTCAGAAAGTTGGGCGGGAACGCAGTGTTGATGTTTCCCTGGATGACACTCGGAAACTACACCGAGGAATTGGAGGGCAAGGGCGTTGCCCCCCATCAAGAAGTCGCCGACAAGTTGCCCTACTCGGCAGGCGCAGACCCGATTCTCGACGCGGGCATCGAACTACTTACGGCGACCTGTTTAGCTTCCCAAGAGCGTCGCGCAAAGTAGCTGGACATCGAACATTCGGGAACGACGTGAAAACTCACTGCGTCTGTCAGGCTCACAGTAAAAGCGGAACCAGGGACTTCGTCAAAACGTGCCGAAACCTAGTCCCTGCTGCGCTTCGGCTGGCCATGAATCCAGTCTTCGATTCAATTCAATGCATCAATGGAGGGATCGCCAACCCCGCGAACCCGCCCGGCCCTGGTGACTGCGAACGGTGTCCGAGGGCAGTTGACCCTGAGTCTGCGATAGCAGCCCTGACCGGACGGACCTCTTCATGCACCGAGTTACCAGGCGAACAATGCAATGGCCCTGAGTGCGAGCAGAGGCGTGCGGGTAACGGACAAGGCAACCTCTGGCGGTCGCTAGGAGCGGGCTAGAATCAGCCCGCTCGGCATTCGCAAGAAATCAGTTCGTGCCGCTTGACTCAAAAGGCTTTCTCGCAGACTACTCCGTATTGCCGCTAGAGGCAGTCCGCAATCCGCGAGAGGGCCTCGCCCACTTCGGCAGACGAGATCACGAGCGGCATGCGGAAGCGTACGGCCTTCTCGCCCGAGGCGAGCGCCAAGAACTGCTTGCCATACAGGTCAGCGAGCATCTTGTCGCGGGCGACTGGCGTATCCAGAGTGAATGCCACCAGCGATCCAACACCCCGCACGTTCGAGATCCCGCTGTGTTCCTTGGCCAGTCCTCGCAGACCCGAGACGAACTCATCGCCACGCGCTGTAACGTTCTCGGCCAAGTTCTCGCTCTCGATGATTTCGATGAAGCGGCGGCAGCGAACCATGTCCACCAAGCTACCGCCCCAAGTCGAGTTGATCCTGCTGGACGCGTGGAAGACGTTGTCAGCAATTTCATCAACACGCGCATTAGCGTAGATCCCGCAGACTTGGGTCTTCTTGCCAAAGCAAACAATGTCAGGCTCTACCCCGTGATGTTGCCAGAGCCATGTACGGCCAGAACCATAGAATCCCGTTTGAACCTCATCGAAGATCAGGAGCGCTTCCCGATCGTCGGCAACCTTGCGCAAGGCGCTGAGGAATTCAGTACGGAAGTAATTGTCGCCTCCCTCGCCTTGCATCGGTTCAAGAATGATGCAAGCGATACGATTGCCACTCGCCTCAAAGGCTGCGTCAATCTCTGCCAGAGCCGCGCGCTCCAAGGCTTGAACGTCGTTTGAAATCTTGCCATCCGTATCAAACTCAATCGAAGGCGTAGAAACCCGCGGCCAGTCGAACTTAGGGAAGAGAGCGATCTTGCGCGGATCGGTGTTAGTCAGGCTCATGGTGTAGCCCGAACGTCCGTGAAAGGCGCCTTTGAAATGCAGCACGGTCAAGTCATTGCCGTCGTTGACCTTGTCGACACCGACCTTCTGCGCCTTCCAATCGAAGGCCACCTTAAGCGCATTCTCAACCGCCAGCGAACCGCCGGAGACCCAGAAGTGATGCTTGTAGTTTGAAGGAGTTACACGCGTCGAGAAGGCATGGACAAAGTCAGCCATCTGCGTGGTGTAAATGTCCGAGTTCGCGACTTTCGTTTGGGCGGCGAGTGTCAACTCCTTAAGGAAGCTCGCGTCCGCCATCATCGGATGCGCGTATCCCACAGGCCACGAAGCGAAGTTCGTGAACATGTCCAAGTAGTCTTGATCGGTCCGCGAATCGTGCATGAATACACCATGCGACTTTTCGAGATCCATCACCAAGGAGTAGCCATCGGCGAGTTGAGCGGCTTCGAGGGTCGAGTGGACGGATTTGGGATCGATCATTGGGGCAATTCCTTGAAAGGCAAAACGCAGCGTATCAGCGCGGGAAACGGTCCCGAACGGCACATGCTTCGGTGTCAGATGCAGCTCTCATTAGTGAGAGCATTGGGGCCGGCCGCGAGGCTCGCACCAGCCCCATTGTCGGCTCGGCGTTGGTGAACACAGAAGGTGCCATGGTACATTCTTGGCCAGATCCTCGGAACCCTTGCCTGTCCTCTGCGCCGCCGCAGATCAAAGTAGCGCCTTCATCCAGGCCTAATTGGCACAAGTCCGAACAATAGCGTGCCAGATCGGAACTGAAGACGCGGCAGACACTTTCTTCACCGGTCTCAGCAATGCAAGCGAGCAGTGCCGCCGTGAACTCGGAAAGAAGCCGTTCATGGCAAATAACACGGCCAATTTGACCGGCCCGTTGACCCGAAAAGGCACGCTGTGCGCCAAAGGCGCCCTCGTAGGCTTCGCCCGCCGCTTGCACCGGATCGTCATGTTCGAAAACCACGAATGTAGCGTTCAAAGAAACTTGCTTCTCGATTGCCAGGCGCGAGGGGTTGTCCAGACCCGCTCCAAAAGCCTGTCTGGGCAGCGAACTTTCAAACGCCTGGCTAGCTGCCGCTTGAGGGAAACAAACCGAACGATCATCGTGCAACAAGGCCACGACCCCAGCGAGCTCGGGCTCGCTTCCCAGCCGCTCTACGAGTTCGAGGGCCAGCCAAGGAAGATTCGGATCGGAAATAATGAGTAGCGCTCTCCCCGCCAACAAGTCCGGGAAGGAGGCGCTCACCAATCCGTCATAGAACTCGGGCGCGGGCACTTGTATGAGAGCCAAACTCTCGTCGCCCTCTGCGTTAAGGGGCGAGGCGTCGAGGTCCTGCCCGTCAGCGATGAGCTTGTCGCCGGTATCAAGCGCCCGTTCAAGTTCATCATCGAGCGCCTCGATCGAGAGCCCCAGAACTAAGGCCAACTCCTCGACCCCGTCGGTCTCTTCCTGCCAGCGATCGAGCACGGAGGTTAGAACCTTCGCACGCTCAGCTTGGCCCAATTTTCGCCACTGAGGAGCCGCCGCGCGCAAACCGGAGATCGCTTCTTCGAGATCGGGCAAACCGCTTCGGGGCCACCACTCGGGCCCTTTGACTCCGGGTGCACGCAGGTTCGTCTCGAAGACATCCCCCTTTGAGGCGTTATTCCAGGCCCCCTTGATCCAATTGCTATCTCGCATTTTCGCCGGGGATTGTAGGGTCCGCTCCCTCGTCGGTCACTGGATATAGTGGGCGACTCGGAGAGGATTGCCCTGGGCGCGGTCCGGGCCCTCCGCGTAGGATCTGGGCAGCATGGACCCCCTCAAATTCCGAAAACATCAGCACATTCGTAGTGGGGCTGACTTTGAACGCGTCTTTCGCCAGGGAAGCCGGGCGCGTTCTGATCTTATGGTGGTCTGCGTTCGCGAGAACGGCCTCGAGCACAGTCGCTTGGGTCTTTCTGTAGGCAAACGCATCTGGAAGAGTGCGGTCAAGCGCAACCGCATTCGCCGAATCTTCCGCGAGTCCTTCCGGCTCTCACAATACGAGATTCCAGCGGGACTCGACGTCGTCTTGATTCCCGGGCGGCCCAAGCTAGACCCGGACCTGCCGTCGACTTGCGAGCAATTGATCGCAATGACCAAGAAGGCTTACAGGCGCTACCTCGAGAAGGTGGAGAAAGCCGGGTGACGAATCGCTTTGTGAGCGGAACACGCTGGTTGTTCGTCCTGCCGATCCGCCTTTATCAAGGCACGCTTTCGCGGATAACTCCCGCCACCTGCCGTTTCAAGCCCACTTGCAGCCAATACACCCTCGAGGCCATCGAAGGCCACGGAGTCTTCCGAGGAGGCCTCCATGCGACCTGGCGGATCCTGCGCTGCCACCCCTTTACGGACGGAGGTTGGGACCCCGTTCCCGAACATCGGCACAAGCTTGAGGAAGGCACGGGTCAAGAGGAGAAGTGAGGGCCCAAGAAAGCTAAAGTACGTGCTGAAATTCTCCGGTGCGCGCCGCGCGCCGAACAGTTCGACCTCTCCCCCCGAGCTTCATGCACCGTCGCTTTCCTATTCTTGTACTCCCGCTCGTCGCCGCAGCGTGCCAATCCGCTGGCAAGGGTAGCGCTCCCGCCGAGCCCTGCCCGATTAGTGGCGGAGTCTCTGTCGATCACCTGATTCGTGAGGGCGAGGATCACTTCGAGCACCTTTGGCAGTTGACCACGGATGGTGAAAACGCCGAAGCCTATTGGAACCCGGCCAGTGACCGGCTTGTGTTCCAGCGCCGTTGGGACGGATTTGATTGCGATCGGATTTTTGTCACGACAAAAGACGGCAAGATTGAGAATCAGATCTCGGACGGGCGCGGAACAACAACCTGTGCCTACTTCATGCCTAACGGCGAAGATGTGATCTACGGATCGACAGGAGCTGTCCATAAGGACTGCCCGCCGAAGCCTGACATGTCACTAGGCTACGCTTGGGCGATCTACCCCGAGTTCGACATATACATTCAGAACTTGGAGAGTGGTGAGACGCGGCCCTTAATCACGAGCCCTGGTTATGACACGGAAGCCACCGTCTCCCCCACTGGCGATCGGATTGTCTTCACTTCGACGCGTTCAGGTGACATCGAGTTATGGACATCCGACCTCAGTGGTGGCGACCTGGTTCAGGTAACCGACGCAGTCGGGTATGACGGCGGCGCATTCTTCAGCCACGACGGCGAATGGCTGGTCTTCCGTACGACGTCCTTCGATAAAGAAAATCTAGTTGAGGAGCACGAGCGCTTCTCACGCCTACTCTCGAATAACGTGATCCGTCCGCACTCGATGGAGATCATGGTAGTGAAGGCAGATGGTAGCGAACGACGTCAGGTAACGAATCTTGGCAAGGCCAACTGGGCGCCGTATTTCTTCCCGAACGATGAACGCATTCTGTTCTGCAGCAATCACCACTCAACGGACGCGACTGGATTGATGAACTTCGATCTATTCGCCATCGATTTCGACGGAACGAACCTGGAACGCATCACCTTCGACGTGGATTTCGACTCCTTCGCCATGTTTAGCCCTGACGGCCAATACTTAGCCTTCTCTAGCAACCGCGGTGGTGCCAAGAAGGGCGATACAAATATGTTCATCGCTAAGTGGCGCTAGTAGCCCCCCATGTGAAGGACTCGGTGAGAAGCTAGCCCCGTGAACACGCTGACCCTACTTTCCGGCCAGTGGATGCCAAGTCGGCTGCGCTATCCACTGCTATTCCTATTGCCCCTATTGCTGTTCGGAGCATCGCTCCTTCCGGGAGAGCGGTTCTTGCCGCAACTGCCGGTGAGCTACGAGCCGCTTGCATCTGAGTTCCCCGAAGCCGCGCAAGCGGCGACCCAAGGCGCGAACCTGGTTGCGAGCGACCGCTTGTTTCCGATCCTCTCCGACGAGTTGGAGATTCGCGCGCAAATTTCCACCGGTACCTTTCCAACTTGGAATCCAAAGGCTGGTGTGGGTAGCCCACTCGTGGCTTCATCATTAGCTCCTCCCTGGAATCCGTTGCGCTGGCCGCTCCTCATGTTGGATCCGGCGCTAGCAGGCGGCTGGCATGCGCTGTTCTCCTTGGTACTCGCGGGCCTCGGGATGTTGATGTTCCTCGAAGGCCGAGGATTGAAATTCACCGCCGCTATGTTTGGCTCCTTGGCTTATCAATCGAGCGGGTTCCTGATCGCCAACCTGCACTACGTGATGAAGGTCGACGCCGCTATCTGGGCGCCCTGGTGTTTGTGGGGTGTTGACCTCGTATTCCGGGAGCGTAAGAACGCTGGCTTGATCGTGGCCTTCGGTTTAGGCATGAGTGCGCTGGCAGGCTTCGTGCCGGTGTTTGTCTTTGTGGCGGGATTGACCCTAGTTTGGATCTTCAAGCGCACCTTAGAAGCCATTCGCGACCCGCGCGAAAGTCTCGTATGGAAAGCTTCCTTGCAAGCATCCTTGGCCTTCGCCGGACTCGGGGTGTTGGCAGGCAGCGTGTATCTCTTGCCCATGTTGGAAGCGAGTCATGAATCGACTCGCCAGTCCCAGGGGCCCGAAGCGATCCTGGCTCAGAGCTTGCCGCACGCGGCGCTCGCGACTGCCGTCATGCCAAATGTATTTGGCCCTCCCTCATCTAAGTCAGCAGCCAGCAACGACCCGGCGGTTTGGTGGCTGACTGATAAGGGCGACTTGCAGCGAGCCTTGCTAGCCAATCGCCTCGAGTGGCAGCTATTCGTGGGCGTAACAGTATTGGCCTTGGCCGTTGCTGGTCTCTTCGCAAAGACCAGGCGAGCGCTCTTCCCCGGCTTGATCGTCCTGGGCACCTGCGGATTCATATTCGGCTGGCCCGTATTCGATTGGTTGTATGGTTTGCCAGGAGCCAACCTCGGAGCCCCAGCGCGCGCCGCTCCAATCGCCGCCCTGGCCTTGGCTTGGCTCTCCGCGCTTGGATTCGATGCCTTGCTGGAAGGCAATAGATCCGCGCGCCTGGGAGTCATGTCTGTGGGTTTAGTCTTTGCACTGATCGCCTCCTACCTATGGATCAGCATCACACCCGAGACCTGGGCCATCGAGCTTGAGCAAACACTTCAAGCACGCTTTGCCGTCGACTTGGAAACAGTAAGTAGCTTCTTCAGCCGTGAAGACGCGCTCATTGCAGCGCAACGAATTCAAGAGAGCGCCAAGTGGTTGCTCCTCATTTGTGTCTTGGTACTGGTTCTCGCGAAGTACGCGGGTCGCTTGACCGTACGGGGCAGCGGTGTGGCCGGATGCGCCTTGCTAGTTTTCGAAGCGACCCTAGCAGGCATCCCTCAAGCAGAGGTCCCAAGAGTCGGAGGAGACTCGCTATTTCCGGCGTCGGAAACCATACAAGCCATCGCGCAAGCCGCCGGGGATGGACGCGTTTTGCGGATCGATAGAAGCGAGTCAGGGATCGAAGATGTGCTGCAACTCGCACGTCCCAACTTGCTTCAGGTTTATGGCATCGCCGACCTGACGCCTTACACCGTTTTCCCGTCCAAGCGCCTGAGCGAGATATGGAAGGAGTTCGATCCCGCTGGGCTGTATCGCAAGGGGGTGGCGTGCTTGAGTGATGAATCGAGGCTCAGCGCCGCGCTACTCGATGCCTTGCGCGTCACTTGCATCCTATCTCGTACTCCGCTGGATCATCCGCGGCTTCAGTTGCGACATGAGGCGCCTGGCTTCTATGTCTACGCGCGCAGTGGCGCCTTTGCCTTGGCGCGCATAGTGCCAGCCTTAGCGACAGAGACAGCGGATATCGCCGCGCGCATGACCTCACGCACCCAAGAGCAATTCAAGGCGACTGCCTTCAGCGATTCGCTGGATGGCTTCGCTGTTGCTCCTCTGGCTTTCGCTCCCGGCCAACTGCAATTCGCTCGCCCTTTCGCCGATCGCATCGACGTTGGCCTCAAGGATTCCTCGGGCGGATGGCTCGTGGTGCACGAGGGTTGGGCGCCGGGCTGGAAGGCTACGATCGATGGTCAGGACGCCGAGGTTCTGCGCCTGGATCACTTATTCTTCGGCCTGCAAGTTCCGGCAGGCTCTTCTGTCATACGATTCAAGTACGAACCTTGGTCCCTGCGCATCGGCACGCTCATCAGCCTGCTTGCTGTTTTCTCGGCGTTTTGGTTCACGCGCCGCCGCCACCGAAATCGGACGATCCCAAGCGTCATTTAGTAAGAGTCAATTGCACATTCAAATTCTAGGTAGCGGCAGCGAAGGCAATGCCATGGTAGTCCGCGCAGACGATCTGACCGTTTTGATCGACGCCGGTCTGGGCGTACGCGTACTCTCGGAACGCTTTGAAGTTGCGCACGTGGCGCCGCGACAGGTGGACCACTTATTCGTAACTCACGGACATCTGGATCACGCTCGCAACGCCGGATCGATCGCCAAGAGACAACGAGCAACTTTGCACTGCAGCGAAAAGATCATGCAGCACCGTTCCATCTCGCGCGCGCCTGAATTTGTTGCCCTTCGCATGGGGCGCGACTGTGAAATCGAGGCACAGAAAGGCGAGGGACGGATCACCTACAGGCCGGTTCTATTGCCCCACGACTGCGATCCGACAGTTGGCTTCCACTTGCAACAAGGAGATCGGCGAGCGGCGCTTTTGACCGACATCGGACGTCCCGATCAAGAAGTTGCCCGGCAGCTTGCTAACACTCATCTGCTGGTTCTGGAATTCAACTACGACCCAGAGATGCTAAGCAACAGCCCCTATCCGCTCAGTCTGCAAAACCGCATCAGCGGCGGGCGCGGACACTTATCCAACGATCAATCCGCAGAGATGTTGAAGCTCATGGCGGGCCCGGACCTTCACACGCTCGTCTTAGCCCACATCTCACAGAAGAGCAACACTCCGGAGTTGGCACTCTCGGTGGCCCGCGCAGCTCTGGAACAGATCGGCCGTAGCGATGTGAACGTCATCGCCGCCTCGCAACATGAAGTTGGCGACAACCTCAAAGTTTGATGGACTCAATTCTCCAGCTCATGTCCGCACACCGAACAGTGCGTTCCTTTTTGCCCGGACGGCTCGACGATAAGGTTGTGGACCAGTGTGTTAGCGCTGCACAAATGGCGGCGACCTCTTCAAACGTGCAACCCTACGCTTTAATTCGCGTGGAAGATGTGGAGAAGCGCGAGGCACTTGCGGAGCTCTGTGGCGGTCAAAGTCAAGTCGAGAAGTCAGGTGCCTTCTTCATCCTCTGTGCCGACCAAAAGCGCTTTCGCTTGATTGCCGAAAGTTCGAGCGGCGCCTACAGCCCGAACTTGGAGTCATTCATGGTTGGCGCAATAGACGGCTCGCTCTTCGCTCAGAACTTGGTTCTCGCCTTTGAATCCAAAGGCCTTGGAACCTGCTTCATCGGTGGATTGCGCAATGATTTGACTGCGGTCAGCAAGCTGCTTCAACTACCCAGGGATGTCTTCCCCCTCTTCGGCTTGTGCGTTGGCGAAATCGCCAACGACCCGGGTCCGAAGCCGCGCTTAGCGAGTTCCGCAGTCCTCTACACGGATCGCTATCCAAGTGACTCAACCATCCTTGAAGACATCAGCGAGTACGACGAACGCATGGCCACCTACTACGAAGAGCGTGAGCTTGCGGGTCGTAACTGGTCCGGCGGGATATTGCGCAAGTGGGCAGCGCCCACTCGTGAGTATCTAGCCGACTACTACAGAAGCCAGGGCGCAAATCTCAGGTAGAGCCCGACTCGCATCTTCGCGAGTCTATCGAAAAGGCCGCCACGCAGTTCTACATCCTGTTTGAGACGCCTGCCGATTTGTGGAACGCTATCGAAGCTTTCGCCACAAGTCGCTTAAGCCATGAAGTGCCAAATAACGATCGCCCAGATCGCGATGAAAGCGTCCTTCAATCCAATCTTCTTGCCCTCGTCGTAATCACGGCCTGAATAAGAGATCGGCACCTCATAGACTCGCACACGCATCTTGGCGATTTTGGCGGTCATCTCCGGTTCGACAGCAAAAGTACGCGACTGAATGTCCAACTTCTGTACGACCTCAAGTTTCATGACCTTGTAACAGGTTTCCATGTCCGTCAGGTTCAAGTTGGTGAACACATTGGAGACTAAAGTCAGCATACGGTTGCCGAGGTAGTGCCAGAACATGTGCACGCGCACGTACTTGCCACCCAAGAAGCGTGAACCGTAAACTACGTCCGCCTTGCCGTCCTCGATCGGTCGCAAGAGGATTGAGTAGTCATCGGGATCGTATTCCAAGTCTGCGTCTTGAATGATGATCACATCGTTCTGCACATGCTTAAACCCCGTGGCAAGGGCAGCACCTTTGCCTTGGTTCACATCATGGTGATAGCAGCTAATTTCCGGATGCTCAGAGGCCAAGCGCTCCATTATCTCGCGCGAGCGGTCACGCGACGCATCGTTCACAAGGATCAGCTCCTTCTCGTAGGGTGTCGCAAGAACGGCGGCGACAATCTCCTCGAGGGTGCGTTCCTCGTTGTAGACGGGCATCACAATGGAGAGCTTCATGGCAGTAGTCATCTGGGATCAGAGCGTGGATTCGGTTAGTGCGGGTCCGCGCCGGGTTCGGTCAGGCCGCTGAAGAGCTTGTCGAGTTCGAGGAACTCACTCAAGCCCTGTTGCAATTCTGTGTAGGCAGGTTCCGCCTCAATGCACCACTCCGGGCGCAGAAAGAGCTGGAAAATCTCGGAATCGGGGCGTCGGCGGCGACTTTGAACGACGTCGCGCTTCTTCATCCAGTGCTCCCAATTCCCGAGCCAATCGTTGATTCCGATCAGATCGGCGGCGGAGACTCGGTTGAGCGGGAAGGTGTCCCCTACGGCTCCACGGAACTTGGCCAGCATGCGTTGGACCAAGCTGGGCGCGCTTGTGCTCGCACGTTCGATGCGGAAAGCCGTATCGCCCTCGAGGCCGCTCGAGATGAAGCAGCGGCGCATGGACAGCGCCATCATCGCCGGCATGATCTGGCGCAGGGTGGCATCGTCGTAGTTCTTGATGCAAGCCAACTGCGGGTTGCGAACCTGCAAAAGGCGAATCATCTCCAGCGGCAGCTTCTTACTGGTGCTCGAGTGATGGTGATAACAAACAGCCTTGGGTGTGTACCAAACCTCGTGGCCCTGAACCCACGAGCGCCAACCGAGATCTACATCCTCGTAGTAGGCGAAGAATTCATCATCAAAGCCGCCGACATCCTCGAACAGATCGCGGCGCATAGCCATCGCGCCTCCGCAGGCGAATAGCGACTTGCGCGGCCAATCCCATTCCGGACCTGGCTCAGCGTTGTAGCCGCGTTGAACTCCGATGCCATAGAAGTTCATGCCGCCGCCACAGCTATTCATCAACTTGCCATCCCAAGAGAACATCTTGGCGGTGGTCGCCTGGCACTCGTTGCGCACCAGCGGATTGACCAACTCGCGCAACCACTCCTTCTCAACGCGCATATCGTTGTTGAGGAATACCAAGACCTCGGCTTCAGGCGCAGCCGTCGCTCCTTGGTTGCAACCGGCGCTGAACCCGACGTTGCGATCGTTCTCAATCAAGCGCACCCAGGAATGGTCCCGCTTCATCTCAGCTATGCTGCCGTCCACGGAAGCATTGTCGATCAAGATCACCTCAAAGCGGTCCTTGGGATAATCAAGCTCCGCCAAGGTTTCGAAGCATGGCTTCAGGTGATGACGACCGTTCATGTTGAGAATGATGATCGCGCAATGCGGCAGTTCCTTGTCAGCAACGGCCTCACCCAGCTCCACCCGCAAATTGAGCGGGTCGGCTTGCTCGGAAGCCGGCTTATTCTTTTTCTTTGAACCTTTGCTACTCATCAGAGTGCTTCCTCGCACGGGGAATGAATTTCGACACTGCAGATGCGCAAGTAGCGATCCTGACCAGGTTCGAGGCGTAGGGTACCCGCATCACTCGCTAAGTCGACAACCAAGCAATCCTCATGTGTTTCGTCCGCTCCTCGCCCAACTAAGTCCGGCAGAGTACCAACTTCTTTGCCATCGATCAGCAAGCGGCCACCCAAGTGCAATTCGACCTCTTCTCCCAGAGCGAAGGAAGTCACCGTGATCTCACGCGCACCGCCTCCACAGCCATTGATGTCGAATTCGATCGCGTTGTCTGCTCCGGGACGCAGCAGCAGCATATCCGCCCCTTGCGGAGTGATCTCGCCAAAGCGCCGATCAGCGGATGCAGCAGGCGCACCAAAAATTCTCTGGCCAGCGGTCCAGCCTCCAGCCGAACGATCCATGCACAAAAGTCCGCGATAACGGAACTCCAATTCCTCTCCGTTTTCTGCGATGGTCTTGATGCGCATGAAGTTTTGGCTGAGGTCTTCGACAAGATTCGGCTCATCGACAAAGCGCTGCATTTTGGCTGCTAAGTCATCCGCATCACCGACTCGGAAATGCAAGCCATCCACACCATCCTTCACAAACTCCGCCATGCCGCCGATGTCGCTGGCGAGTACCGGTGTTTCTGTCAGGAAGGCTTCGTGAATGGTGATCGGCGAGTTCTCGTACCAAACCGACGGAACGATCAAGACATCGATCTCCGCGTAGACTTCAGATAGGCGCGCGTTGTCGAATCTGCCCTTGAACTCAACGGCGTGACCTTCCGCCAAGGTTTGCAATTCAGCATGGTGCTCGTCTGTTTCCGGATCGAATGAACCGTAGACATTAAGCACAGCCTTCGTCGAGTCGAGGCTCTGCATCGCTCGCACCATCACCTCGCTGCCCTTGTACCAGACGAGCGAACCGACGAAGCCAAAGCGAACGCGCCCCTTAGGATCGGGAGTGTTGTTCAGCACGCGGACATGGTCCGTGCGCATACCGTTGTCAGAGAATAGGAAACTGTGGGCATTGAAAGCGCCACTCTCCAAGTACTTCGAGCGCAAGAAGCGGCTAGGGCTAATGCGCAGGTCAGCACTTGCGTAGGCCCCAGTGACATAGTCATGGCGTTCGGCGAGATCACTGAAACCGGAGAGCTTGCCAACCGCTTTTGACAAGGGTCCCTTGTCCATGTCTAGGTCTCGCTCTAGTTCAGAAAGCATCGGTCCCGCCAACGCATTGAGCTTGGCAAGGGGTGAGACTAGTCCCATCCACTTATCCTTGACGCACGGGAAGCAGCCTGCGCCTTGGTTCCCTGAACAGATCTCGCCGTCTGGACGAATCAACTGCACACGCGCACAAAGCGCCCAATAGTCATGGCAATGCACAATTGTCGGCAAACCGTGCCGCTTGGCAACACCGACTAGCCCAGCTGAAGTGTGTATCAAGTGCTGGAAGTGAACGATGTCTGGGCTCTCTTGCGCCAGGATGCGCGCGAAGACTTCTTCCGCACGATCATTCTGGTAGCTCTCGCGTAAGTTGCGATGGTCGAGCCTGTGCACCCAACGCAAGACGCGCAGCCCCTGAAATTCGCCAACCTCGACTGAGAAGTCCGCGGGACCGCCCTCTGTCACGCTGCTCTCCTCTGGGGCGCGATGCAAGATGGTGCAGCGATGCCCACGGCGCTCCATCTCCTTCGCAATGTTGTACGTGAAGATCTCCGTGCCCGCCCAAGTGTCCGGGGGAAAGCCATGCACTACGTATAGGATGTGCATCTTGGTGCTCTCCAACATGTGCGTCGACCCGAAGCGCAGCTTACTCAGTCCACCTTCGTACAAACCTTGGAAGGCCGCCGTACGCAACTCGCGTGCGCGCGCCATCTCGCCTTTGAGCGCAGCTCCATCGAGCCCCGACTCGCGTAAACCGAGAATATCCTTCTCCAGTTGATTCTCAACGAGGTGACGAACATCTGCGGGCCTCTCCACACAAATTCGATCCAAGTACTGTGCGTTGAATCGAGCGTCGGTGCGCGCGCGTGAGAGCATCTCATCTGGACCGTAGTCGTGGGAGTGTTCAACCGTCGCTTGGTCATCGTAGACGACCGTGAAGCCAGCTTCGAGTAGAGCGCGCGCTTGCAAGATGTCCTCACCAAAGGCTGCACGTGGGAATGGGTGGCGTTCCCATAATTCGCGCCGCAGCGCTGAAGCTACATCGTTGAAGTTATAGAGCAAGCGGCGCTCCGTCGGATTCAGCGCGTCGTACTTAGCCCTGTCATCGATGCGTTCTTCGCGACGCCCCTCGCTGTAGCCCAAATCGTTATCGCTGAAGAGACGTGTCAGCAGTTCTGCATCCGGCCTCGCCACGTTGCGACAGTACGCTCCACCAACAGCTGTGTCCTCAAAGTTCGAGGCGAGTCGCGCTAGCCAATCTGCGCTCGAAGGAATCGCATCCTGTGTCAGGAAGACCAACAAGTCACCTTTGGAGCGGGCCGCCAGTAGATTCCGAGTGTCGCCGTGATCGAACTCAACGGAGTCGATGCGCTCCAATGCGAAAGGAACCGGAAAATTCTTCGCGCGCTGGTTCAAGTACTCCCAAGTCCCGTCCTTCGATTGCGAATCGATCGCCATGAAGTCCCACGGAATCCCGATCTCTTGTACCGCCAAGGCGTCGAGCACTCTTGGCAAGAACTCCATTCCTTGCCACGTGGGCATCAGGATAGAAACGGACTGGATCGGATGCATGGAGGGGTTCGTGGATGTTCGCGAATTGGGGGGGGCGCTATTAGAAACCCTGGCGCCTGATGGCGAAAGCACTCAAGAGGCCGAACCGGGAGTCTGCGCACCTTTATCGGGCCAAAAGTCCTCGCCCCATCCACGACTTCCCCAGAATTGTCCGAGTACTTGCGCCGTTCTGAGCGCAGGCGAGCGCAAGAGATGGTGCAAGGGTGCTCCTCCACCGCTTCCAAGGACGTAGCGCAGATCTTCGCGCACCTCGTAACCGATACCGCGCATCACCGAGAAAAAGCTCGGTCTCAGTCGCAATCCGTGAATTTCACGGTGGAAGGCAGCGTCCAATTTATAGCGCGCAAATGCCTGACTTGGCGTGTAGCGGTGGGCGTGATACACGAGGCTCTTGGGGGCGAAGCGAATACGGTATCCGGCCTGTGTGACGCGTGCTGCCCAGGCAAAGTCTTCTCCAAAGGGCAGCTCTGGAAACTGGATCTCGCGGAAGATAGGCGCCCGAACAGCGCTGGCGACGTTGTTGAAGCGTAGACGTGCCATCATCTGCTCTGTGGGGAGTTCCCAAACGAGCGCTGGATCCATGGGTTCCCACGGCGTCCCCTCTTCGTCGGCTTCCGGCGCCGAGAGCACAGTGCGCGCTGTCAGTGGGTCGTCGTCTGGATGCGGCAAGATGCGACTGTACGCTCCGGCAACCTGTTCCTCATCGAGCGCGCTCACCAATTCCTGCAAGAAGTCGTCGCTAGCGGGCAAGGCATCCTGCGAGAGAAAAACGAGCACCTCTCCCTTCGCTTTGGCCGCCAAGCGGTTGCGTGTCGCGCCGTGTCCAAATTCCGACTGGGAAATGATTTCCACATCGACCCCAGCTTCTTTCAGCAAACTGACCGTCGCGTCCGTCGAAGACGAGTCGATCGCCAGGACCTCGCGCTCCCCCTCATAGTCCTGCGAATCCAAAGCAGGCAGCAGGCGACGTAGATCTTCTTCCCCGTTCCAGGTCGGCAGGAGGATCGAAAGGCTAGGTTTAGTGAGGTTCACGGGTTGGACTGATCAGCGTATGGCTTGCTCCAGTCTACATCGGCTGGCAACGTGAACATTCCAAAGTTGGTGTTCCTGCCCTGCCAAAACATCCCTATTCCATGATCATTAATCACTCTCCGGCGATCGAATGAACGTGGACACGCCAACCCTGGCTAGCTCAAGAGCCACCATCGTCTCTCGTTCGCGAGCGACTTCCTGAGCAACCTTTCGGCCATCCGCTGCCCTTTGTGAGCACAGTGATTTCGGGCGGCCCCTTCGCTTTGGTGGCAGCTGCCTGGCTCGTGCCCGACCGACGTATCGAGCGAGTTCTTGATGAACAGTAGCTGCAGGGGGACGCCACTTTCAGCTAGTACTGGCTCGCAAATGGGGGTGCCGAGTGATCCACTCACACCCCGAACCCCTGCGATCCAATGGATTCTGCTGGATTTATTGGGCAGCGCCAATCTTTCTCTTATTTTCCATTCGATTGCATGGATTTTCGAGATATCCTGCCTGAAATGCGTCGACTAACGACCATATCCATTCGCTTGCATGGAAAAAGACCGAAATGAATCCCAGCTCGACAAACACCCAATTCGGCGAAGCCCTGCGGCAGGCGCGCCAGAACCTACACCTCAGTCAAATTCAGGTCTGCGACCTCGCGGGAGTCGGCCCGGCTTTTCTCTACGAGTTGGAGCACGGTAAAGCGACGGTCCGAATGGACAAAGTACTCGCGGTATTGAACGTCCTCGGTCTCGGACTGGAACTGCGCAAGTCGAGCCAGAGCTTGACGGTCAGCATCAGTCAAGGCAAATGAGTTCCAACCCGATCGACTGCAAGGGAATCGAATCCCTCGAGGTCTACCTGGATCGTGAGCGAGTAGGCGAACTGCAAAGAACAGCTGGCGGCGCGCGCTTCACCTATGACGCGAGCTACATCAAGGCCGCAGAGGAACGAGCAATCGCCTTTAGCATGCCCGTGCGCGAAAAGCCCTATGACGTGCACGGAACGAACCTGCACACCTTCTTCGCCGGGCTCTTGCCAGAAGGCCTGCGCTTGCAAGCGCTAGAGCGTGGACTCAAGACTTCCAAGGACGACCTGTTCTCGCTGCTTGCTGCGGGTGGGTCGAACACGGTTGGCGATGTGTGGGTCAAATGCGCGGAAGTAGATGATCCGCAAGACTCCCCCCTCGTAGATCCGCGCAAGCTAAGAGAGCACTCATTCAAAGAGCTACTCGCTCAGAGCCTCGACTGGGAGAAAGGCGGGGATTCAGTCACTGTTGCGGGCGTGCAACCCAAGATCTCCGCGGGCATGATTTCCTTTCCTCTGCGAGCCAATTCCAAGCAGCGTGAGTACATTCTCAAGCTGTCTCCGCCGGAGTATCCGAAACTAGTTGAGAACGAAGCCTTTTTCATGCAAGTGGCTCGTTCCGCTGGAATGCAGACAGCGACCGTGAAAGTAGTGCACGATAGCGAAGCAGAAAGTGCACTCTTGGTCGAACGTTTTGATCGACAAGTGCAACGCATGGACGCCGGCGGCCCCCTGCGCCGTTTGCACCAAGAGGACGCCTGCCAACTCTTGGACGTCTACCCCGCAGAGAAGTACCGCGTAAGCCTCAAGAGCATCGCCGAGGCTCTCGAAGTGTGCAGCGCTCCGCTTGTCGAACGACTGGGATTGCTGCGCTTGCAAGCTTTCTCTTACTTGATCGCCAACGGCGACCTGCACGCCAAGAATGTCAGCGTATATAAGCGCGAAGGCCAGACTCGCTTGACACCGGCCTATGACCTGCTTTCTACACTGCCCTACGGCGACGCCAAGCTTGCCCTAAAGCTCGAAGGGCGTGACGAGGACCTTCAACGTGCGCACTTCATCACCTTTGGAGAGCGGCTTGGTATCCGCAGCGCCGCGACAGAGCGCATGCTAAATACGCTAGTCAAGAAGCTCAGTCCCTGGATTCCGCGCTTGCCTGAAATTGGACTGGAAGAGAAAAAGTCACGCCACCTCGCGCGAGTGATGACGAAGAGGCTCCTTGATCTGAGTGCATAGTCGCGCCCCGCACGGTTGAGCGCGAACTGTACGCAGTCCCCCAAAGCCTTCCCTTTGTGCTCGCTTGGCCAGAGAGATAGAATGGGTGAATGAAAATCCCCATCTCGCTAGCTGTCCTTGCTGCAATCGCAACAATCCAAGCATCGAATGGCCAGAAGGCTCCAGCTGCGCGCAAACAAGCAAGCGAGATGTTCCAGGCCAATTGTATCGCTTGCCACCAAGTTCCTGATTTGCGTTACGACGTGGATCGCGCTTGGCTAAACCAAGTCGCAGACACGGCCTGAACAGACACTCCCAAGAAGGTCCGTGCGGCCCTCCAAGAGTACCTGAGAGATGAACAGCTCGACCGCCCGATAAGCGTGGACAACTACGAAGCTGGCAAACCGGGCAAGAACCTCGGCTACGTCGTACCGAGCTTTGACCAAGGTTCGGTCGTACTGAAGAACTCCGGCGGAAAGCTCTACCGCTTGTTATGGAACGAGGTAGCAGCTACCAGTAAGGATCGCAGACGCGGAGTTCCCGCAGGCGACTACACCATGGTTGGCTATCGCTTGAACAAGCGAGACAATGAAGGGAAGCGCTGGGACTTGTCAGCGACCCACGCGAAGTTGCGCAAGATCACAGTTGAAGCGGGCGTCCAACTCGAACTCGACATTTCAGAAACGATTACTATCAAGCACCGCTTGTCACCAGGGATAGTTGATCTTGCTGTAGGCGGCGTAGCCCCGGCAGGCCTGACTATTTATCGCGAGGGCAAACGAATCCCGATCCAATTTGAATTGCTCGATGAAACTGGCAAGGTGCACACCAAGGGCCGCTTCAACTATGGCTGAGGCGGCGGAGGTTGGGCTCAGTTAGAGCCTTTTTCAGCTAAGCTACGCGCTCGTTTGGTCTACGACAGACCGCCATTCGATATCAACGAAGTCGTCCCGGACTGATCACTCCCCCCCTCTAAAAAAGTCACACATGAACTATATACACCTTGCCGAGCGACCGGATGAGCAAACCAAGGAATGGACAGCAGGAGCCTATTCAGAACTCTGCGCGCGTATATCTGGCGCCGAAGCAAGCAGCACTAGCAGCGCCTGGCTTCAATTGTTCGAGGATTGGAATGCGCTGAAGTCCTATGTCGAGAGTGAAGGTTCAAGGCTCAGCTATGCCGCGACAAAAGACATGACCAACGAACAGCACGATGCTCGGGAGCGTACCCATCGCACCGAAGTCTTGCCGTTGGCGGAGGAGGGTGATGCGAAGATGGTCGCGGCATTGCTTGCAAGCAAGCATTCGAAGGCCATCGCCGATCGTTACGGCGAACACTTGATTACCGTTCTCGGTGTTGGAGAGGAATCCCTCTCCCCGAAGAACACCAAACAACGCGTCAGTGTTGGTGAGCTCTGCAACAAGTACGACAAGTTGGTTGCTTCGGGAGAGGTGGATGTTCAAGGTGAGATGATCACTTTGGCAAGCGCCCGCGCCAAGCTCTCTTCCGATGATCCCGCAACGCGCCGGGCAGCGTTCGAAGCGTACTACGGCTGGTTCCTGGAAAATCGTGATGCGCTGGCACAGATCTACGCTGAGCAAGTTGTGCTACGGGATCAGATGGGCAAGCAGCTGGGATACGAGAACTATCTACCGCTTGGATACTCTGGGATGGAGCGCACGGACTACGGTCCGGAAGAAGCGGCTGCCTTTCGCGCGAGCGTTCGGAAGTACGTCGTTCCACTCTCGAAACGTCTAGATGAAGAACAAGCGGCACTGCTAGAAACTCCGACGCTACGCCCGTGGGATGCCGCTTACCACCCGACCTATTCGCTCGCGCAAGGAGTCGCGAAGCCGATCGACAAGCAACTGGACAAAATGGGGCGCGTATTTGACAAGCTCTCCCCCCAGCTCGCAGCGCACTTCCAACGCATGCGCGACGAAGGTTTGATCGACCTGGAGAACCGCAAGGGTAAGGCAGCGGGCGCCTACTGCACTTCCTTCCCCGATGAAGGACGCGTCGCGATCTTCTGCAACTCCACAGGAAACGAAAGCGACGTGGGCACCTTGGCCCACGAGATGGGTCACGCCTTTCAAGGCTGGGAGAGTCAAGCGATCAAGGCTGTCGATCTGCGCTGGCCCAGTTCCGACGCTTGCGAGATTCATTCAATGGGTATGGAGTTTCTCTGCATGCCGTACTTGGGTGAGTTCTTCCAAGAAGAAGACCGGGAAACCTTTGCGCGCGCGCGTTGGTTCAAAGCCGTCAGCCTCCTGTGCTATGTTTGCATCGTCGATGAATTTCAACACTGGGTCTATGAACACGCCCAGGCGACAGCCGATGAACGCGATGCAGCCTTCGTCAAGATCCGCGACATCTACCAGCCGGGTGTGGATTGGTCCGGAGAAGCGGAGCCCTACGCGTCAACGCGCTGGTACGCCCAATTGCACATCTTCGACCATCCCTTCTATTACATCGACTACGCAATTGCGGAAACGGGAGCGATGCAACTCGGCATGTTGGACCAAGCGGACCATGAAGGCTGCTTGGAGACCTACTTGGAGCTTTGCCGCCTCGGTGGAACCAAGAGCCTCTTAGGCCTGGTGCGAGGTGCAGGTCTGCGCTCGCCCTTTGAGCCCGAATTGATGCGAGATTTGATGGCCCACGCGGAGCAGCAGTTGGGAATCTGAAGCCAAGTCAGCTAGCCTAGGCGCCGGTTCTGTATCCCCGGCCCCCTTTAGCTGCACTCTATGAAGCGCGACTTCCTCCCGATCCTTTTTGGACTGATCATCACTGCTGTGCTTTCGGGCACCTTTGTCATCGCGGGATTGAAAGCGGGCATTACGCCGGGAGTCAGTCCACTAGTGATTCTCTGTGCCTGGGGGTTGTTTGCAAAGCGCGCACGCGATGCTGGCGGAACGCGCTTCTTGAACCTGACCCAAGTCGCCGGCTCCGGTGGTATGGCGGTAACGGCAGGCGTGATCTTCACGGCGCCGGTGGTACAAATTGTTTACCGCCAACAGGGATTGGAAGCTCCGCCGGTTGACGTCTTTTCCCTGATCATCTTGAGCTTGGCAGGCTCTTTGATCGGCTTTGGCTTTGTTGGATTGGCGACGAAGAAGTTCTTGTCGGATCCGAGCTTGCCGGCTCCAGAGGCGCGGGCTTGCAAGACGATGATTTCGTCGGCGGTGGCCGAAGCTTCTGCGCGTCCGAAGATGGGCCGATCCTTGTTCGCAGCGCTGCTGCTTGGTGCTGGCACCACATTACTGGTCAAGATGAAAGCCTTCGGCGGCGCACTGACCCTCTTCACCAAAGAACGTCACGACAGTGAATTTGCTTTCAGGCTACCGCTCGATGCCATGCTCATTGGCATCGGTGGATTGCTTACGCTGCCGACGGCCCTGCTTGTCTTCGGAGGAGCGATGATTCGCATGTCCGGCGAGTTCATCATCACAGGATTCGCACCGGGATCCATCTGGGCGACTGAACGATTTGCAGGCGAGGTCGACACGACCCTGCGTTGGGCAGGAGGCGCAACGATGCTCGTCTGCGTCTGTTACTCCTTGGTACGTTTCCTGGGCGTCAAGAAAATCCACACTGGAGCTTCGACCGATGAGGACTTGGTCCTTGAAGTCGACCCCTTCATGCGAACCCTGCTCAAGATCTGCATTGCTATCGGCGTGGTGATTCTCGTCGGTTGGCTCGGAGTGAATAGCGGAGTTGACGCCTTCATGGTCACCATGGCCATCACCATCTTGGTGATGGCGCTCTTGATGACAACCTTGGGTGCGATTCTCTCATTGCAAATCGGCAGCTCTGCCTCACCAGTATCCGGAACCATCTTCGTGACCACCTTGGTGCTGTGCTTGGCCGCACTGGCTACTGGACACGATCAAGTTGAGGACGTCCTGATCCTTACGCCCCTCTTGGTGGGCGCTTGCGTCGCGGTGTGTTCCGCCAACGACTCAAGCCAAGACTACAAGACCATGCAACTCGGCGGCGTCCGCGTGCAGGATGGCTTCGTGGCACAGCTATTGGGCCTCATGGTCGGTTGTATCGTTGTTCCGATCGTGCTCTATGTAGCCGATGAGTCCTTCGTCCTCGGCAGCGAAGCGTTGCCTGCTCCCCAGGGCATGATGTTCTCGACTCTGATCAGTGGGCTCTTGCTTGAAAGCGTATTGCCCTGGTGGCCCATCATGTGCGGGCTTGGCTTGGGAGTCCTAGCGGTCCTGATGGAAGTCTTCGCAACACGCAAGGGCTGGATGCTGCCTTCGATGGCCCTCGCCGTTGGTATCTATCTTCCCGGCGCGATCGGCACCTGCATTTTGATGGGCGCCATGTTCCGCTTTGCCGGAGAGTTCCGCCATCGCAAGCAAACCAACGAATCGATTCTCTCTGCTGCTGGACTGATCACAGGCTCTGCCCTGCTCGAACTGATCCTAGGCGTCATGATCTTGTTCGGCTTCAAAGAGCACAGCCTGGAGATCTTCGAGTCTGAACCGATGGCTTGGACTGCTGGGCTCGGAATCTTGCTGATCGGCTTCCTGTTGTTTTGGAACTCGAGGCGCAACACCAGCGAGAACTAGTCACTCCTCACAGTTGGCCGCCTCGCGTCCAATCTGAATTCACATCGAAACTTGGTCTTCATCATGAGCTCCTTTCACATCTACGCAATCTCTTTGCTCTTCGCGGCCAGTGCCCTTGCCCCACACAACTGGGCGCAAGACGTCCCTGAGGCGGAAGACAGCAGCTCCGATCTACCGGAGATGCACAACTCCGGCGTATCTTCCACTGTTGAGGTGGATGGACGCAGCTTGGCCTACAAGGCCACGTGTGCTGATTACGCCATTCGCGACGATGATGGCGAGACAACGGGGTACTTCAGCGCCTTTTCCTATGTTGTCGAATCGGAGAGCAGTGCGCGTCCGGTCACCTTCGCCTTCAACGGTGGGCCGGGGTCTTCGTCCGTTTGGTTGCACATGGGACTTCTCGGACCGATGCGCGTCGTTGTCCCGAGCGATGCGAGGAATGCTGGCGCTCCCCCCTACCCGCTCGTTGACAATCCGCACACGCTGCTCACCCACTCAGACTTGGTTTTCGTCGATCCAATCGGCACTGGATTGAGCCGTGCGGTTGGTGATGCGGAGGATTCGGACTTCTGGGGAGTGGACCAAGACGTGGACTCCGTCGCGCGTTTCATTCGCGAGTGGCTCAAGGTGAACAAGCGCTGGTCTTCACCTAAATATGTGCTCGGTGAAAGCTATGGCGGTGTACGTGGTGCGTTGCTAGCAGAATCGCTCAAGGGCAACAGCACTTCCGTTGCATTGAACGGCATCGTATTCATCTCGCCGGCCTTCGACATTCAGTTCGTGGACGGGCGCGAGGACGACTTGACCTACGTCACATCCTTCCCGACCTATGCAGCCACTGCCCTCTACCACAACACGCAGGAGGGAGTTGTAGCGAACCGCGAGGCCTGGTTGCAGGAAGCTCGGTTATTTGCCTCAGGACCCTATATGCGCGCACTATTCGCTGGTCAAACCTTGCCCCCCAACGAGCGCGCCAATGTCCTCAAGAGTCTCAGCCGCTTCACTGGTTTGTCACAAGACTATTGGGACCGCGCTAACTTGCGTGTCAATGCATCGCGCTTTCGCAAGGAGATATTGCGTTCAGAAGACACGGTCCTTGGTCGCCTCGACACTCGCTACCGTGGTAATGACACGGACGCCGTCGGCGAAACGCCTGACAGCGATCCGATGTTCAGCGCGATCGGCAGTGCCTATGTCGCTGGTTTCCAACACTACACCGGCGATGTTCTCAACATCACTCCCGAAGACCGCGACTACAAGTTCAGTGGGAACGGTGTATTCGGTCGATGGAAACGTTCTGCTGCGGGTCAAACGGCTTTCGCAGGTTGGCTCGATACTGTTCCGGCTCTCGCCGGAGCGATGCGTGACAACCCGGACCTTCAAGTATTCTGCGCCAACGGCTGGTTCGACGTCGCTACAACTGTGCTTGCCGCCGAGTACAACCTCTCACGTCCGGGCATTGACGGCGACCGAGTCGTGATCGAGAACTACGACGCGGGTCACATGATGTACGTTCACCAGCCGAGCCTTGAGGCTTTGGCCAAGGACCTACGCCATTTCTACGAGAATCACCACACCAATACCCCGCGCCTACCCAAGCCTCCGATCGCCATGACTAAACCCAGGGTCGATAGCAGCATCAACTACATCGAGTTGCCCTGCACGGACATGGCCGCAACCAAGACCTTCTTCAACAAGGCCTTCGGCTGGCAGTGGAACGACTGGGGTGCAGAGTACGCCGATTGCAACAATGCGGGAGTCAACTGTGGCCTGCGACACGTCGAAAAGACTCTGGGCAACGGAGCGCTCGTCATTCTCTATGCGAATGACCTGGAAGCCACCCAAACCCGCATCGTCGAGAGCGGCGGAACAATCAGCGCCGAAATAGTTCCCTTTCCCGGCGGCCGCCGCTTTCAATTCATTGAGCCCAGTGGCAACGAACTAGCCGTCTGGACCACGGAATAAGCAATCTACTGCCTACCGCACAACTCGCGGTAGTTGCAACTCGTGCACTCACGTGACGGGGCATCGACCATCGGGAAAGGCGCCTCGTCACCAGCGGAATCGCCTGCATCGAAGTGCATTTCGCGCATTTCCGCGAGTGACCCCTCAATGCGGGAAAGGATTGGCGCCAAGTCATCTTGTGTGTGCGTGAGAGAGACTAGTTCGCCCTTCGTCAGGTACACATCAACGCAATTGACCTGCTCCGGAGCCGCGCCCCACTTCTCCATGGCGTAGAGCGTATAGACGCCGAGCTGGAAGACGTCTGCCTCGCGCGGCGAACCGGACTTCCAATCGTAGATCCAATAGCGCGTACCGCCCGCTTCTTCGGTCTTGCAGGCGAAGTCCGGAATTGCGAAGACTTTGGTACCGAAGAGCTCGATCGTTGGCATGTCGCGCGAGGCCCGGTTGCCGGGGGCGCGACCTTCGACGCACAGGACTTGATCCCTTGTGAGCTGATGCAAACTCGCCAACTCCGGCGAATTCATGAAGAACTTGCCGCCGGTGCGCAGGCGTTCCACGAAACGCTTGCCGTACTCAGCAGCTGCGTCTGTCTTCTCGTCGATGCATTCTTCCTTGAAATGGTGCTCCGCCAAGTGTGCGCTTTGACTGGGCCTGTTTCGCCAAAGCCCGCGCCCGTCGCGCGACTCCTTATAGGCGTCGCGCAGTTTTTTGACTGCGAAACCCACCAACTCGTCCTCGAGCATCTCGCGACCTTCCGACTTCATGTCGAAATATTCCGCGATAGCTTGGTGCAGCACGTCCCCCGCAAGCATCGGCAGGCGCGTCATCTTCTTTAGACGCCACGCGCTCTGCCGACCTTCAGGCGACTCCCGCAGCCAACCGTTCCACGAGTAGTAGTAGTCGTAGTAGTATCGCCGCTTGCAGGCAGCGAAGGTTCCGGAACGGGAAGCCGACCAAGAGAGTTCGTGCTGGAATGCCATAGCTTAACTGTAGAGCTTACCGCCTTGCTCGCTGAACTCCGCAGCCTTAGCCTTCATGCCTGCGGCCAAGGCTTCCTCTTCGGCAAGCTCCTGGTTCTTTGCGTACTCTCGCACGTCCTCGGTGATCTTCATCGAGCAGAAGTTCGGCCCACACATCGAACAGAAGTGCGCGGTCTTAGCGCCCTCGGCCGGAAGTGTTTCATCGTGATACTCGCGCGCCGTCTCCGGATCCAAGCTCAGGTTGAACTGATCTTCCCAGCGAAACTCAAAGCGTGCGCGGCTGAGAGCATCGTCGCGTTCCTGAGCTTTCTTGTTGCCCCGCGCCAAGTCCGCCGCGTGGGCCGCGATCATGTAGGTCACAACGCCCTGCTTGACGTCCTCAGCATTCGGCAAGCCGAGATGCTCTTTGGGCGTCACATAACACAGCATCGCCGTACCCCACCAACCGATCATGGCCGCGCCAATGCCGGAAGTGATGTGGTCGTAGCCCGGCGCAATGTCCGTCACAAGCGGGCCCAAGGTATAGAACGGTGCCTCCGAGCAGACTTCCATCTGCCTGTCGATGTTCTCTTTGATCTTGTTCATCGGCACGTGCCCCGGACCTTCGATCATGACCTGCACATCGTGCTTCCACGCAATCTTGGTCAATTCGCCAAGGGTTTCAAGCTCACCAAACTGCGCCTCATCGTTGGCGTCACTGATGCAACCGGGACGCAAACCATCGCCCAAACTAAATGCCACGTCGTACTCTTTCATCAACTCGCAAATCTTCTCGAAGTGCGTGTAGAGGAAGTTCTCTTCGTGGTGAGCCAAGCACCACTTGGCCATGATCGATCCGCCGCGGGAAACGATGCCCGTCAAGCGTTTGGCGGTCAGGGGCACATAACGCAGAAGCACGCCAGCGTGGATGGTGAAGTAGTCGACACCTTGTTCGGCTTGCTCGCGCAAGGTTTCAAGGAAGAGCTCGATGGTCAGATCCTCAGCCTTGCCATTGACCTTCTCAAGGCACTGATAGATGGGCACAGTACCGATCGGCACTGCGGAGTTGCGCACGATCCACTCGCGGGTCTCGTGAATGTTCTCGCCCGTCGAAAGGTCCATCACCGTGTCGGCGCCCCAGCGCGTCGACCACTGCAACTTCTGAACTTCGTCCTCGATGCTGGCACTGACAATGCTATTGCCGATGTTCGAGTTGATCTTGACCTTGAAGTTGCGCCCGATGATCATCGGCTCCAACTCCAAGTGGTTGATGTTTGAAGGAATGATTGCGCGACCGGTGGCCACTTCCTCACGCACGAATTCCGCTTCACAATCCTCGCGCGCGGCGATGTAAGCCATCTCTTCTGTGATTACGCCCTGGCGCGCGTAGTGCATCTGGCTGAAGTTGCCATCAGCAGATTCGCGGCGCTTAGCGATCCACTCCTCGCGCAGCTTCGGCAAACCGTCCTGGGGCTTGAAACCTTGGGGACCAGATGTGTCGTAAAGGTCCAGTGTGTTCGGCTCACCATCCAAGTGGATGCGTCGCTCAGGCACGCGCATCTCGAAGCCATTGTGAAGGACTGACTTGTAGATCTTGTGCGAGCG
Organism: Planctomycetota bacterium; assembly: GCA_047639675.1. Lineage (GTDB taxonomy): Bacteria > Planctomycetota > UBA1135 > UBA1135 > JABACD01. Next base: position 113,749 of record JBLIOI010000002.1, read on the forward strand.
CGGAAAGCTCTCTTCAAGCGGTCGCGCGGGACTCGGGTTAGCGGAGAGTTTCAGTACGTCGTTCGGTTTGGACTCTTGGGTGGTCATCTCTTTGCTTTCCTACGCCGGCATCATCCGGATCAGGTTCGAGGGGTACTTCTCAGACATCAAAAGGACGTCGCCCCCAGCGGCTAGTTCGAGGCGCAGTCTACTCTTTTGGCACCCCGACCTCGGTCACGATTTCCGACTCAACCGCAGCTCTCGTCGCTTCCTCGAGCTCCATTCCGGAGCCTTCGATCCCGTAGGTTCGCACGCGCAGGACTGCCGTATTGAATTCCGCCCCCAATAGCAGTCCGATCGACATCAAATAGCACCAGAGGAGCACGGCGATGATCGCCGCCAGAGTGCCGTAGGTGGCGTTGTACTCGAGCCAACTCTGCTCCATCCATTTGCCAAGGGCGGCGCTCAGTATCACCCACAAGAGCACGGACAAGAGGCTGCCGGGGAGTAGCGCGCGCAGACGCAACTGCACGTCGGGTCCAAAACGGTTCATGAAGAACACCGAACCCAAAAGTACCCCCGCGCCGATGCTCCAATTGAATACTGACCAGGCGATTTTTACCCCCTGATCCCATCCAAAATAATCCACCACCACATTGGCAAATGTGTTCGAGACCGGTAACAAGGCAAGCGTGACCGTCCACGTCACGATGAAGCCAACCGTCAACACCAAGGAGAGGAAGTTACGACCAATAATCGACCTATGCTTCACCTCGTACACAGTGCTAAGCGCCCTCATAGTTGCTCGTGTCGCACCGCTCGCCGACCACAGAATGGTCAAGAAGCTGATCGTCAAGAATCCGCTGCGCGGGTTACCAAGGATATTGCCTGAGATTCGATTGAGTGCTGCCGCCAAGTCTTCGGGAAGATTCGCACTGAGAAACTCCGTCAGTTGATCGCTGACCCTCACCGAGGAGAGGCTCTGTAATTCGATCAAAGCGGCATGCAAGTGAACCTCGAATCCAATCCCGACAAACCTCACCATCTCGGTCGGCACGATGTAGGTCAGGCCCGAGTAGAAGAGTTCAAGCGTCTCCGTTGTCGTTGCTTCCGTCCATGCCTCGATCGGGATCATTCCGATCAGCGAGACTAGAGCCAACATCCCCGGCGGCAGAGAGAGGAACAAGAAGAAGGCGCAAGCTGCGGCGTGAGTGAACGTGCTGTGGGCTTGCAACGCTCGCAGTACATCGAGGCTGGATTGGACACCGCCTTTTGACTTCTTGAGTAGGGTTTGGCGTGAAGGAAGCCTCATCACTCTGTCCCCTCACTATCCAAGATTCCGTCATGCAAGCGTTCCAGCGCACGCGTGGCTCGCTCAGAATCTCGCTCCGCAAAACTCTCAGTCAAGTAGTTCACGACCTGTGCGCTCAGCTTTCGCCGCGAAACCAACTCCAGGAGTTCCAAGCGCGCCAAGTCATCGCTCTCCTTGTCGAAACATTGAAGCAAGAAGGAGACATCCCTTCCCAAACTCAGATACCTACGCGCCTCACGGCGTAGAATGACTTGGCTATCTCCATAAGCGATTTCGCGTAAAGCCCTTTCCGCCTGACCGGCACCTTCACGGCGGGCTGCATCTAGCTCCCCAAGAGCACGCCAACGAAGCGCGGCTGATCCCTTGTGCGCTTGATGGGCCCACATTGCCGGGGTCTTCTGCATGTCAATTTCGCACAACACCTGGCAATCCGCGTCGAATACAAGGTCCTGAAGATCACCGACAACCGGTAGCTTGAACTCCTGCAAAGCCTCGTCGATTCTGAGCGATTCGCGCGTCACACCACGATCGTCGTGTACTTCGACCACCACAGTGACATCGAATAGAGGGACCAACTCTGAAGTGCGTTGCGTTTGCTCAATGTCCAGCACGAGTTCTGGTCCTAATTCTGCAGTGTGAGTTTTCAGGCGGACTTTGTATTGCGGGTGCCCCCCCGCTTCCACCCACTGCTCAAGGAAGCCTTCGACGTTGCGTCCCGTCTCATCAAAGATCGAGCGCGCAAAATCTGAGGTTTGAACCAGTCCATCCCCATGGCGTACAAGGTAGGCGTGCACCGCTTGCCAGAAAGCCTCGCTCCCGACCTCATGCTCCAACATGTAAAGGACCCATGGCCCCTTCACGTACTCGTGACTGCAGCGCATATCGGTCAATTGCGTGCGCCAGTCTTCACTCAACGGTCGACGTGTTCGCTCTCCACGTGCGATGAAATCGTTGCGGTAACGTTCGAGCCACAAGGCGAATGTCTCTGGGCCACTCTTGTGTCTCTCGAACAACAACTCCATGTAAGTGGCCCAGGCTTCGTTGAGCCAAAGGTGACTCCAGCCAAAGCAAGTGACCCAATTGCCGAACCACTGATGCGCTAACTCGTGCGCTACAAGTAGACGCGTCTCCCCATCGTTCTCTACGTGCTCATCAGGAGAGGCGATCACGTAGTCGTGCTGCAAAGTCAGGCTCGCGTTCTCCATTCCGCCCGAAACAAAATCTGCCACTGCGACCTGGGCATACTTCGAGTAGGGGTATTCCACGCCGAGCAGATCGGTGAAGTACGACAACATTTCCGGCGTCTCGCCGAAAGCTCGCCGAGCTTTCTCCTCGCCCGTACCGGGACCTACCCAATACTGAACGGGGAGCCCTTTCCAGTCGTCTTCATAGAGTTCCCAGCGTCCAACCGCCAGGGCAATCAAATAGGTGGGAATGCGCTCATCTAGCTCCCAGTGAAATGTCCGATCACCATTCTCGTGCTCTACTTCGCTCACCAATCGACCGTTGGACAAGGCTCTGAACTCACCCGCTACGCGTAGGTGTGCACTGAACGTCGCGCGGTCGTTGGGATAATCCCATGTCGGAAGCCAGTAGCGAGTGTCTTCCGCTTGACCTTGACTCCAAACCTGTGGCGCAGCCCCTTTTGCATCCTTTGATGTTTCACGAAAATAAAGGCCGAGCTGCGGGCTTGCGGAGTATTCGATCGAGATAGTTTCTTCGACCCCGCGCTCCAAGCTTTCCGCCAGCTCAACCTGCAATATCGGCCCAGTGTTTTTCCAGGACAACTGGCGCCCCGCAGAATCTCGAACGCTTGCGATGTTCAAGTCCACAGAGTGAAACTGAATAGACTCCGTTTGATTGACCAGAGCACGAACGCGATTCCTAACGCTCCCGGTGATGGAAGCAGACTCCAGGTCAAGAGTTAGGGAGAGATCCACATGGATCAAGTCAGAATCGCGATCCCAACCATTGTGCTCCAAGGAATCCGCCCGCAAGGGACGCGTGGGTTCACCGTGATCCGAACTCGATGTTCCTGCACAGCCCGCCACAACGAAACTCAGGGCAGTAAAGGTTCCTACAAGTGCGTTTATTTTCACTCGCAAAGTTTAGCGACTCCTAGCCCTTACGTCCCGTCACATGATTTACCGAGTCGCCCCACAGCTTTCCGCTGGGCCCCGTTGTATTTTCAGATAGGTATGACCAGAATGTATCCCGACGGGAGTTCGCAAGTTACTTGGAGCCCCGTTCAATTTTTTGGCCGTGATTCGGAAATCTACCCAATGGGCAGACAGCAACATTCCGAATCTACTGGCTCTCTCGCAAGAATTGGAATTTGACGGCGGCTATAGGTATGGATACGACCAGCAAGAAGCGCAAGCGACGAACTGACAAGGAACTGATCGAGGATCTCCAACGCCAGATCGAAGAGGCCAAGGAACGTCGAAGTTCAAAGGAGCTACTACGGACTCCCGAGATGAAGGCTGCCGCCAAGGCGCTGTATGCAATCGATTGCGCCTTACAAGTCACGGCCGATCAGGGCGCCACTAATTTGCGGCACGCATTGGCGGACGCACGTAAGCCATTGGTGGCTGAACTTTCTCGCAATGGATTCACTGCACCGAAGCCACGCTTGCCCCGTGGCCGTAGGCCAAAGACCGAAGTGATCGAAAGGAACTAGCTTCACCCCCCGCTAGCCGTACGGGCAACTCGAGCGGCGCAAATCAAGAAGAGCGCCGAGCCTATTAGGCTCGCCGCTCTTCTCTTGCAATGGAATGGAGGCCGTTACGACATCCGCGCCGAAAGCCCTTCGTCGAGCTTTGCGAGGAATTCCTCGGTCGTCAGCCACTTCGTGTCAGGACCGATAAGTAAGGCCAAGTCCTTCGTCATGTGCCCGCCTTCGACGGTCTCGACGCAAACCTCTTCGAGTGCTACGGCGAAGTCGCCCAGTGCCGTGTTGTTGTCAAGCTTCGCGCGATGCGCCAAGCCTCGGGTCCAAGCGAAGATCGAAGCGATCGGGTTCGTGGAAGTTGCGTTTCCCTTCTGATGTTCACGGTAGTGACGCGTCACGGTTCCGTGCGCGGCTTCTGCCTCGACCGTTTTGCCCTCTGGCGTCATCAATACCGAGGTCATCAATCCGAGAGAGCCAAAGCCCTGTGCGACGGTATCGGACTGAACGTCCCCGTCGTAGTTCTTGCAAGCCCAAACAAAGCCACCACTCCACTTCATTGCCGCTGCGACCATGTCGTCGATCAGGCGATGTTCGTAGATAATGTTGGCGGCCTCAAAGCGACCTTTAAACTCAGCCTCGAAGATCTCAGCGAAGAGGTCTTTGAAGCGGCCATCGTAGGCTTTCAGGATCGTGTTCTTCGTCGACAAGTAGAGCGGCCACTTGCGGCCCAGCGCGTAGTTCATGCAAGCACGTGCGAATCCTCGAATCGATTCGTCGAGGTTGTACATGCCCATCGCAACGCCGGCTTCGGGGAAGTCAAAGATCTCGTACTCCGTCGGCTCTGCGCCATCAGCCGGAGTGAACTTCATGGTCAGCTTGCCTTTGCCTGGGACCAAAAAGTCCGTGGCGCGGTACTGATCGCCGAAGGCATGACGACCGATGACGATCGACTGTGTCCAACCGGGAACCAAACGCGGAACATTGCTGCAGGTGATCGGCTCGCGGAAGACAGTTCCGCCAAGAATGTTACGGATGGTGCCGTTGGGCGAACGCCACATCTTCTTGAGGCCGAACTCTTTGACGCGATCCTCGTCCGGAGTGATCGTCGCGCACTTGACGCCAACTCCGTACTTCTGAATCGCGTGTGCCGCGTCTATCGTTATCTGATCATCGGTAGCGTCGCGACTCTCCATTCCGAGGTCGTAGTACTTCAGATCGATGTCGAGATAGGGCAGGATTAGGCGCTCCTTAATAAACGCCCAGATGATGCGGGTCATCTCGTCGCCATCGAGTTCGACGACGGGGTTTTCGACTTTGATTTTGGCCATAGCTGGTGGGACTCTCCTTCGGGGGTTCAACTGGGGCTGCAAAGTGTAGCGACCAACTTTCCCGCAATCAGTACTACTCCGTGATGAATCGCTTCCGTCTTCTACGTCAGATCAACACGCCCGAGAGCCAATCCGTGCTCGGGCATCGTGGGCCTATCGACGAACGCTCCCTGATTCACTTCTCGGGGGATGATTTGGCCTCTCAGTTCGCCAGGGCGCTCGGTAGGCGAAAAGCAGTGCCCATGAAGGAAGTCCTGGAGAGCTTTGAGTTCTTTGCCGCTGTACGCCGCGAAGTGCGTTCCAGGTCGATGGCTGACCTGTGTGCCGGACACGGCCTCGTGGGCGTCTTGTTCGCGCTCTACGAGCGCGACGTCGAACGGGTCCTCTTGGTCGATTTCAAGCCCCCGGCAAGCCGTGCCGCAGTTCTGGAGGCAGCGGCCGAAGTAGGCCCCTGGACGGCAGACAAGCTTGAGTGCTCCGACGCCAGAATTGAGGAGATCGGCACCGACTTGGATCCTGAAACCAGTGTTGTCTCGGTCCATGCCTGCGGCGGGCGAACAGATCGCTGTATCGAAATTGGCATGGAACTCCGGGGCCCGATTGCTGTCATGCCCTGCTGTCGCTCACACAAATCATCGCGCGCCCCACGAGCAGTGGCGAACGCCGTAGGATTTGACTTAGCCATCGACATCGACCGTACCTATCGGATGAACAACGCGGGCTATAAGGTCCGTTGGACCCACGTGCCCGAAGCCATCACTCCAATGAACCGTGTGCTTGTCGGCCGGCCCGCTAGTTAGAGGCGGACGACTCTTCTCTCTCGAGAGTTTCGTCGACAACTTCTTCTGATTGCGCTCGTGGAACGATTTCGACGATCGGCTCGCCAGACTCGGGGTCCACATCGCCTTCCGCACTACGATTCGTCGTAGGACCGCTATCGACGCTTTGCTCCTTGGCAGTTGCGTTGGCCGGAACTGGCTCGCGAAGTCCGCTCGCCTCGGGCACAAATTCGTCGACTTCTTCGAGTTGAACGGAGACCTGACGTGAAACGCCCTTGGTCTGCATAGTCACCCCATACAAGGTCTCGCAACGCGCCATCGTGCCCTTGTTGTGGGTCACGACGATGAACTGCGTCGACTTGCGGAACTCTTCGAGCATCATCAAGAAACGCTGAATGTTTGCGTCGTCAAGCGCCGCATCCACTTCGTCGAGGACACAGAACGGGCTCGGTCGCGTTTCGAAGACGGCGAATAAGAGCGCCAAGGCAGTCATTGTGCGCTGTCCACCGGAAAGCAATCCGATCGGCAGCATCTCGCGCCCAGGAGGCCGCGCGCTGATTTCTACGCCAGCTTCGAGAACCGGCTCGCCCTCGGCCAACTTCACGTCCGCCTTGCCACCACCGAATAGCTGGCGGAAGAGGCGTTGGAAATTCTTGCGAACCTCCTCGAAGGTCTCAATGAACAGTCGCTCGCTTTCCGTTTCGATCTTCTTGAGCGTCTCGTTTAATACCTTCCGTGACTGTGCCAGGTCGGCGATCTGAGTATCGAGGAATTCAAGCCGCCCACCGACTTCTTCCAGTTCGCCAAGAGCTTCGGTATTGACCGGGCCCATACGTTCAATCTTGGATTTCAAGTCACGAACTTCGCGGTCGAGGGCATTGATCGCAGGTTTTTCGGTCAGTACCTCTTCCGGTTCGAAACCTTCGAGAAGCCCTTCTAATTCGAGTTCGAGCTCTTCCACCGCACGGCGAGAAACCTCGTCGCGCGCCAGCACAACCCGTTGTTCCTCGAGTCGCAGATTCGAGAGGTCCGTCGAGCGTTCTTCCAGTGAGCGCGTCAAGGCATCCTGTTCGCGGCGCGCACGTTCAAAGTCTTGGTCCGCTTCACTGGCCTTCTTGCGCAGATCTGTCATGCGCGCTGTAACGACTTCGCGCTCTTCACTGACCTTGGTGCTATTGAGTGCAAGTTGCTTGCTCTCCTCACCGCCAGTGCGCGCATTCTCGCCAGCCTCATCGGACAAGCGCTTGGCGCGTGCCACTTCGCTGGTGCTCGAGTCGATGCCGCGCTTGAGGTCGCGAATTCGATTGGAGAGACCCTCGATCTGTTGGTCCATTCTGGTCAACTCGATGCGTGTCTGACCCTCAGCGCGGCTGAGTTCTTCACGTTGGACTTCAAGCCCTTCGCGGCGCGCTTCCATCTCGCTCAAGATCGAGCTCTCGCGCCCGTAGGCCGATTCAAACTCGGTGAAGCGCGTCCCAGCAGCGGCCAGGTCTTCCAGCAGTTTGGCTGCTTCCGCCAAGACTCCGTCATAAGAACGCTGCAGGTTCTCCGATTGGGTGCGCAGATCGCTCGCGCGCGCCTTGGCCGTTCCGAGTACTCCGCGGGCATCCGCAACAGCGCGACGGGCTTCATTCAGAGCGCTCTCGGCAGCGCGCATGCGTTCTGCTAACTCGCGGCGCGCCACTTGAGCCCCCTCTATGGCTAGTACGACCGATTCACGCGTACTCTCCAACTCGTCGACCTCCGTTTGCATTTCTGCGGCACTCGAACGGCGGCCAATGGCTCCTTGAGCCAGGGTTCGTTCACCCGCGACTAAGCCCGCACCGTCAACCAGCTCACCAGCGGAAGTCACGCAACGTAGCGAAGAGTCTTCGCCAACGATTTCAAATGCCGTTCCCAAGTCGCGTACAAGCAAGACATTCGCACAGAGCACATCGGCGATGCGTGCAAACTGATCCTGGCAGCGAACCTGCGCTCGCAAGGGACCGACGACTCGGTCCTCGAAGCCAGCAGGTACCAAAACGGTCGGGATGTGACGCTCTCCTAGACCGCCCTGGATAGCGAGGCCCGCCTGCCCTTCGGCGCGTTCTGTAAGCCAATTCGCGATGCCGCGAACACTGCTCGCATCCGTCAAGACTAAGGCGTGGGATCGATCGCCAAGCAAAGCGTCCAGCGCTCGGGCGTACTCTGTCCCGATCGACAGGTGATCCGCCAAGAGCCCGGCCATCTTTTCCTTGGGGCAGGGCCCATTCGGGCCATCAATGGCCTTGAGTACGGCTTTCGACCCCACACCAAGATCCGCCAATTCGCGGTCGCGATCGAGCAGAGACTCAATCTGGCTGGTGCGCCGGGTCAATTCGAGGTCGAGGCGATTGCGTTCGACTTCGTGTGCTTCAAGCGTTTCGGAAGCCTTGCCCAACGAGTCCCGCAGTTCAGTAACTACAGACTCCGACTTCCCGAAGGAGTCTTCGCACAGGCCAAGGTTCAGTTCCGCAGATTCCTCACCATCGACGACGGCCTTCAATTGTTCGTTTGCTTCTTGCAGGCGTATTTGCACGCGCTGCGTACGCTCCGCCGCCGGAGCTTGTGCGCCTTCCAGGTGGCGAACCGTATTCTCTGCGGCGGTGCGACCGTTGAGAGCTTTTAGCAACAAGTCATTCTGTATCTCGAATCCCTTGCGGAATTCGTTGTGCACGCGCACCCACTCTTGTCGCTCTGCGCCATGAGTTTCCGCTTCGAGGCGAACGCCTTCGACTTCATTCTGCAGCGCTGACTTCTGCTCTTCGAGCACGGTCAGTTCTCCCGAACGCTCGGTGAGTTGAGTGCTCAACTCGTCGACGCGTATGGCTTCTTCTCCAGCGATGTGCTCCCAACTGCTAACGCGAGCCAACAGTTGCGTGCGGCGTTCGTCCAACGCGCGCACATCACCTTCTAAACGTGAAACGTCTTCGCTGACCACATGCAAGTCATCGACCACTGTGCCGCGCTGCGCTTCCAAGGTAACGATGGCTTCTTCCAGGGCTTCGCGCTCCGTACGCTTCTCCCCCAAGGCAGATTCTATTCCGTCGATCTCCTTCAGGTAGCCGTCGAGCTCACCGCTGAAGCTATGCAGCTGGTGCTTGACCAAGCGTGTCTTCAAACCCTCCCATTCATCGCGAGCGGCTACGTAGCGCTCTGCTTTACCCGCTTGGATTTTCAGTGAGCGCACACGCGTACGCAACTCGCCCGTGACATCGTCGAGACGCGCCAGATCTTGGTGCACGCGCGCAAGACGCAGCTCCGTCTCGTGCTTGCGCTGGCGATAGCGACTGATACCAGCAGCTTCCTCGAAGATCCGGCGGCGATCGATCGCATTGGCAGAAAGCACCGCATCGATGCGCCCCTGTTCGAGGACGCTGTAGCCGCGGCTACCAAGTCCTGTGTCAAAGAGCATCTCC